>NZ_JBHTDO010000006.1:0-254095 GCF_042666575.1 Actinoplanes sp. GCM10030250
TACCTGCAGCAGAAACTGTCGTTCGCCAACGGCTACAGCAGCTCCTGCTCCGACGACTACGTCTCCTTCAACGTCAAAGACGCCGCCCAGCGCGGCGCCACCGCCGGCGCCACCAACATCACCCTGGGCATGCGCGCCAGCTCCGAGGGCGACACCCTCACTTGGCGCAAGTTCCAGGCCAACACCGCCGTGCTCTCCGCGACCTACAACCGTGAGCCGGGCAAGCCCACCGACGTGACCACCACGCCCGGTGGCGCCTGCGTCGTCGCCACCGCCACCCGGACGCTGGGCAAGACCAACATCGTGCTCAAGGCCCGGTCGATCGACCCCGACGGCAACCTGTCCAAGCTGCGGTTCCGCTGGTGGGCGACGACCGCGACGGCTCCCGCTGTCACCGGCGGCACGGCGGTCACCCCGGACGCGAACGGCTGGGCCAGCCTGACCATCGCCACCACCACCCTGACGGACAAGGCCAGCTACAACTGGGACGTCCGGGCCGAGGACACGAGTAGCGCTGTGTCCGACCGCTATCCCAGCGAGACGACGACCTGCCGGGTCACCATCGACGCCTCGGCGCCGCCGACGCCTGACGTGTCGAGTGAGGTGTTCAAGGAGGCGACCCCGGACGGTGCCACCTGGGCCACCGTCAAGTTCGGACAGACCGGCCCGGTGACGTTCGAGTCGGCCGGCGCGACCCGGTTCACCTACACGTTCAACGGCATCGGTACACCGGCGCCGGTGACCGCGAGCGGTGGCATCGGATCGGTGCCCGCCCTGGCACCCCGGCACGCCGGGCCCAACGGCCTGCACGTGATCGCGTACGACGCGGTCGGCAACCCCAGCCCGACGAAGATCTACACGTTCTACGTGCCGCCGCGTGACATCGCCGACGGCCCCGGTGACATCGGCGGCGACGGCAAGCCCGACCTGCTGATCATCGACGCCAACGGCAACCTGCGCTCGCTGCCCGGCGACGACGGCGGTGACCTGTGGGGCTCCATCACGGCGTCCTACACCACCGACGGCACCCTCGACCCGAAGGGCCACTGGACCGACCCGGCCAACGGGACCGCGGCGCTGATCGCCAAGCACTCCGACGTCTACCCGGGTGACGGGACGACTGACCTGTTCGCCCGTACCCATGACGGTTTCTGGGTCTATCCCGGCGACGGCTACGGCAGCTTCAACGTCGATGACCGGATCAAGGTCATGCTGCCGGCCGGCGTGCCGGCGCCGTCCACCTGGATCCAGATGAAGGCGGTCGGTGACATCACCGGCGACAAGCGGGCCGACCTGCTGGTCCGCTCGGCGGACGCGCTCTACGTGCTCAGCGGCTACACCGGCGGCAGCTTCCAGTCGTCGCTGCTGATGAGCCAGGGCTGGAACCGCTCGGAGATCGTCAACCTCGCCGACGTCGACCTCGACGGCACCCCGGACCTGACCTGGCGCCACCTCGACACCGGGTTCATGTGGCTGCGCCACGGCAAGCCCGGCACCGTGGCCGGCAGCGTCAACCTGGACTCGCTGAAGACGGCGGCGGCCTCCGGCAAGGGCAAGGACAACGAGTACGGCTCCGGCTGGACGACGATCAAGGCGGTCATCGGTGTCCCCGACGTGACCGGCGACCGCATCCCGGACATGTGGGCCGTCGTGGCGGCCACCGGGGAGACCCGGGTCTACACGGCCACGGCCACCTACGGCGGTTCGCAGAAGGTCGTCATCTCGACCGACTGGCGAACCGTCAAGGGATTCGCCTGACGAACCACCATCGGCGGGCCTGAACAGTCATCTGTTCAGGTCCGCCGCCGTTTCCGGACCAGGAGTGCCCAGCCTCGGCGGCAATTGCCGGAGCGTAGGAGGTGTCGGGTGCGGGGTGGCGGGGTAGCCGGTCGTCATGCGAGACGACAACTATCCGACCCCGGTGTCCGACCCGGAGACCGAAGGACTGCCCGGTACCGCTGACGACGACTCCACGGCGTACGACGACGTCGAGACCGGGCGATCGGCTGACGGGCCGGACCCGGCCGCGCTGCCGGCCGACCGCCCGCAGGCCGTCGACCGGTTCGGCACGACGGCCGAGGAGCAGCGGGCCGGCGAGTCGCTCGACTACCGCCTGTCGCAGGAGGAGCCGGACGTGCAGCCGGAGGAGCCGCTGGCCTCCCCCGGTGCACTGGCGGACGAGGCGATCGACGAGCAGGGTGCGGCTCAGGCTCGCCTGGACGCCGATGTCTACGGCGACAGCCCGGTCTCGGACCCTGACTCCAAGGTGTCGATGTACGACTTCGGCCAGCTGGACGGAACCACTCCGGAGCCGGTCGGCCGGCTGGTGGAGCCGGACGAGGGCTCCGGCTACGACGTCGAGCCGGACAACGTGGCCTACGACGCCGGAGCCGCCGGCGGCGGTGCCTCCGCGGAGGAACTGGCCATCCACGAGACCGAGGCCCCCGACTACCGCTGACCTGGGTCTTGCACCTGGTCCTCCACCTCCTCCACCTGGTCGTCCGTCTCCTCTGCCTGGCTGTCTGCCTCAGCGTCCCGCCTGGCTTTCTCCGCCTCGGTACGGTGCCGCTCAGCGTCTTCGAGATGCTGGGCGGCATTCGCGGGATCGCCCGCGGCGGCTCGTTCGTGGGCCTGCCGGGCGAGCTCGTGGCCCCTTGCCGCACTGCGGTGGGCGTTGGCCGCCCGCTCACGGCTCTGCCGGGCCTTGTCAGCGGCGCGAACCGCTGCCTGCCGGTCCGACACGGCCGCCGGCTCGCCGGGCGTGTCGGTCGCTCGCCGGCGCTCGGTGATCTCCTGCCGGCGATCACGCGCTTCGTCGGCACGCTTGCCGGCACGCTCACCCCGCTGGTGTGCCTCCGCCGCCAGCTCGTTCCACGTGCGCTCATCCGGTTCCACGCCCGCGATCACACTCCCTCAAGCAGCAATCCGCTCACCTCTACGGTAAGCGCATCATGGTCTCAGCCGGCCTTGGCGAGGCGTTCGAACTCGGCGCGCACGATGGCGTAACACTCGCAGCAGACCTCCTCCAGCTGCTCCCGATCCCTGATCGTGATGATGCCGCGCCGGTAGCTGATCAGCCCGGCGCTCTGCAGCAGCCCGGCGGCCAGCGACACGGTGGCGCGGCGCACCCCCAGCATCTGGGCGAGGAACTCCTGTCTCAGCGGGAAGCGCAGGTCGCCCACCCGGTCGGCCGTCATCAGCAGCCAGCGGGCGGCGCGTTCCTCAGTGGTGTGCAGCCGGTTGCAGACGACGTTCTGCGACAACTGCACGATCATGGCCTGAACGTATCGGTGCAGCTGCCGGTGCAGCACGCCGTCGTTGATGAGGAACTCCCGCAGCCCGGCGGCCGACATCCGGATCACCTGGCCCGGGACCTGGGCCACGACGGTGTTCGGGCTCTCCGACACGCCCAGGAAGACCGGCAGCCCCGCCATACCCTCCCGGCCGATGGTGGCCACCTCGACCGCCACCTCACCGTCGACCTCATTGATCATCGACAGGACGCCGGTGACCGGGAAGGCGACCTGTTCGACCGTCCGGCCGGCCAGGTAGATCGGATCCTTGGGCTGCACCTCGAGGATCTCGACGGTGCGCCGCATGCGCTTCCACTCGTCCGCGGGCAGCGCCGCCAGCAGGAAATTCCGGGTACGAGCCTCGTCGAGGTCGTCGGACATGGCAGGCCTCCTCAGGACGCCGCCCGCCTACCCCCGAAACCACGACGATATGCCAGGTGTCGTACATACGCCGTACGATCGTGATGTGTTGGATGGCGTACGAACTCCCGCGGCACCGCAGTTCGACCTCGTCGTTCTCGCCGCCTCGCTCGGCGGACCGGCCGCGCTGGCGTGTGTCGTCGCCGGGCTGCCGGAGGGGTTCTCCACGCCGGTGCTGATCGTGCAGCACCGCACGCCCGCCGTCAGCCGCACCCTGGCCGACACGTTGCAACGCCGGACCGTGCTGCCGGTGCGCCTCGCCGAGGACGACTGGCCCGCTGACCTGCCCGGCATCACCGTCCTGCCGGCCCGGCAGACCGGCAGCATCGTCGACGGCCGCCTGCGACTGAGGGCCGCCGGCGACCCCCGGACCGCCGACCCATTGATCATCAGCGCCGCCGAAGCCTATGGGCCCCGTGCGATAGGTGTCGTGTTGACGGGGCGGCTCGGTGACGGCGCTGCCGGGCTTCGCGCGATCAAGCGGCACGGCGGGCGCACCATCGTCGAGGACCCGTCCACGGCGTATGCGGGTGACATGCCCGCGGCGGCGCTGGCCACCGGGTGCGTCGACCTGGTTCTCCCGCTGCCGCACATCGCGCGGGCGCTTGTCGCCTTCACCATGGCACCTGGCGCCGCCGACCTGCTGCGGGTGCCGCTCGCCCCGTGGGCCGGGTTCGCCGCCTGACGCATGTGGCGGGACGCGCCCCGGCAGTGGATCACGGTGCTCCGGGCGTACCCCAAAGGTGTTGAAAGCATGCCCGGCCAGCGCCGGTCCCCCTGCCGGAAGTGACGCTTCAGCCGCCGTCAGCCGATCCTATGGGTCTGCCGCCGGCCTTTCCGTGATGGTGATTTGCCTGCCGGAAAAGCGACGGAATTGGGGCTGTTTACGGCGGGACGGCAGGGGAATGCGGGCCCTCCCACCCGAGAGGACACTTTCATGACCGTCAATCCTGGTTCGAGAAACGCGACAGCGGCACGCAGCCCTGTTCGCACCGCGGCGCTAGCCGTCTCCGTCGTCTTCCTCCTGGTCGGAGTGCTGGGCTTCATCCCCGGCATCACCACGGACTACAGCGAGATGGCCTTCGCCGGGCACCACTCGGACGCGCACCTGCTCGGCATCTTCCAGGTGTCGATCCTGCACAACATCGTTCACCTGCTCTTCGGGGTGGCCGGGCTGGCCCTGGCTCGCACCTTCGACGGCGCCCGCACCTTCCTGATCGGTGGCGGCGCCGTTTACCTGGTGCTGTGGCTGTACGGTCTGGTCATCAGTGAGGACACGGCTGCCAACTTCGTGCCGGTGAACAACGCGGACGACTGGCTGCACTTCTTCCTGGGCGTGGGGATGATCGCGCTCGGTCTGCTGCTGGGGCGTCGGACCACCACCCGGTGAGTTGATGCCGGCCGGCGTGTCCGTGATGGATCACGCCGGCCGGCACTTTCGTGTTTCGTTTCGAAGGGGCGGGGGCGTGGCGATGGGTGTGTTGCGGCGGGGCCGGGCGGGCGGGGCGCTTCGCAGCGCCGCGGTCGTGCGTACCGGATGGGGTTTGGCTCTGTTGATCGCGCCGGAGGTCCTGCTGAGGATGGGCGGCCGGGCGACCGCGCCGCCGGTGGCCGTGACGGTGGCCCGGGTGCTCGGTACACGGCAGCTCGTGCAGGCGGTGGTGACCACGGCACTGCCGGCGGGTCGCGTCGCGGGGGTGAGCGCGGCAGTGGATGCGATGCATGCCGCCACCGGGGCGGTGCTCGCCGTGATGTCGGCGCGGTGGCGGCCCGTCGCCCTGGTCGACATGACTGTCGCTGCTGGTCTGGCCGCCGCCGGGTGGGCCGGGCGACGGCCTTAGCCGCCCGGCTGCGGATCGAGCAGGTGATCGGCGGAGACCGTGATCTCTTCGGTGTCGGAGTGCTCCGGCGCGGTGCTGAGCCAGTCGGCGAGCAGGATCGTCGCGTCGTCCTGCAGCCGGTCGTCCTGGTAGTCGAGGATCGCGTGGACCAGCCGCCGGGCGGTCTCCGGGGCGGGAAGCTGATCGGCCGCCGCTTTGACGGCGAAATCGATGAGGCGATCGATGCCGAACTGCTCACCCTCCGCCGAGCGCGCCTCGATGATGCCGTCGGTGTAGAGCAGGATCCGGTCGCCCGGCTCGAGGGCCTCCTCGACCACCACCGGCGGCCGTTTGTGACCGAGGGTGACCGGTAGGGCTGTTGGTGTGGGCAGGACCTTGGCGACCCGCCCCTGGCGGAGGACCATGCCGCTGGGGTGTCCGGCGGAGATCACCTGGAGGACGCCGGTGTGCTGATCGATCTCGGCCAGCACGGCGGTGATCATCCCGTACCGGTCGTGGTCGCGGACCGCGGCGTCGATGTGGTGGTAGGTGTCGATCAGGCCCATCCCGGCGCGGCGGGCGTTGCGGTAGGACGCCAGGGCGAGCGAGGCCAGCACGACGGCGCGCATCCCACCGGCCGAGCCGTGCCCGGCGGCGTCGAACAGCGCCAGGTGGGCGGTCTCGCCGTTGACCGCGTAGTCGAAGGCGTCACCGCCCACGTCGTAACACGGCTCGAGGATGCCGCTGATCATGAGATGGCCGGTGGAGAACGACAGCGGCGGCAGCTGGGCGCGCAGCATCTCGGCGGCCAGCCGCATGGGTTCGCGGCGGCGGGCCCGCTCGATGGTGTCGCTGTACAGGCTGCGGGTGATCAGCAGCTCCGCCAGCAGCGACGATATCGCGACACAGTCGTCGACCGCCTGGTCGTCCAGCGGCCGCGGTGAGACGACTTCGAGTACGCCCATCCGCTCGCTGCCGTTGAGCAGCGGTAACCATGACCGTGCTCCGGCGTCGTCACCGTCACCCGCGCAGGGGCTCGCCATCGAATACGCCCGGCCGGGCAGAGTGCCGTCGACCGCGACCGGTTCGCGCTGCGGTGCCGACCCGGCGATCAGGGGCAGCAGCTCACGCTGCCGGTGGTCGACCACGTAGATGATCATCGCGGTGGCACCGACCAGGCCGGCGGCGCGCATGGCCATGTGCGGCAGGTCCTCCGGCCGGGCATGATGCGACTGGCGCAGCAGCTGCCGCAACGCTCCCAGAGTGGTCACGCACGTCCTTTCGGGTCCGGCCCGTCACGTCGGCCTCGCGTGGTTCACACCGAGGATCGGGTGACCTCGCGTGGTTCACACCGAGGATCGCGGGGGCGGAGCCACAGCGTCGCTCTGGAGGGCCGTCACCCGCAGCGTCACCATAGCGGTGACACCCTGCTGCTTCTGCACGATGGCCATGGCATCGCTGAACATGCGGGCCAGCGCCAGCCCTCGCCCGCCGGCGATCATGGCAGGCGGCAGCGCCGGGCTCTCCGGAACACCGCCAGGAAAACCGGGGCCACGGTCGGTGATCTCGGCGACCAGGATGCCGCGCCCCAGCCGCAGGGTGAGTGCGCCGTGCCCGCCGCCGTGGATGGCGGCATTGATCACCAGCTCGTGGACCGCGACCAGGAAGTCGTCGATCGCGTCGCCGGCGAGCCCGGTGCCGCGGATCCAGCCCTGCGCCGCATGTCGTACCTCGGACACCTCGTCGGCGGAGAAGCCTTGAGCGAAACCCACAGGCAGGGTACGGGCGGAGTCCAGCAAACCGCTGTCACCAGACTGCATCGACGCCCACGCCTGCCCTTCTACGCCCACGCCTGTCCTTCTACGCCCACGCCTGTCCCTCTACGCCCGCGCCTGCCCTTCTACGCCCAGGTCCGAGCCTCGTGACCGCCGGTCATGAGGCGACGGGCACGGGAGAAAGCTAACAGCAAAGGCCCAGCCGCACCGCGGAGGACAACGGCCGGTATCGCACCGTCGTCGACCGCGGCGCCGCCGCGCTCCGGATTCCGCCGGTCATCGACCCGAACGGGTGACCCGGGCCAGGAAACCCTTCTTCACCTCGCTCGCCCGCTGCTGCTCGCCGGCGAGCGAACTCACGATGATCAGCGCACCGGTCAGCGCCGGTACGACCCACTGCAGCGCGGACAGTTGCTTCTGCGCCTTCGAGACGTCGTCCGGCGTGCTGGAGGCGGGCTCCGTACCGGCCAGGGCCGGGACCGAGGTGTCCTCGGCCACCTTGCGGCCGAGCAGCCGGCTGTAGCCGGTCACTGCCAGCGCCGCAGCGGTCAGGCCGGTCTTCGCCAGTGCCGTCGTACCGACACCGCGCTGCCCGGCCAGCCGCGACTTGTTGCCGACCAGCTCGCCGACGCTGCCGGCCAGGTGCGCACCGATCGCCGCGGCGTTCACCGGGGTCCAGTTGTTCCAGCCGGTGTTGGCCACCCGGCCGGTGCCGTTGGCGGTGTCGGCCTGCGCCGAGGCCGGGTTCAGGGCGACGGCGTTCGCCAGGGTGCCACCGAACCAGGCGGCGAGCCCGACGTCGTGCAAGGAACGGGAGAGTGTGTCTTTCGCCAAGGTGTCCTCCGTAATCGCGTTTGCTGTCGCGGCTCGGCTACCCCATCACCAGCCGGCTACACCGATCCGGCGGTGTGGCCACTCTCGTCCGACTGCTCTCCCTTCCGGCGTTTACGTGCGGAATCGGCGGGCACCCGTCGCTCACAAGGCTCCCGATCACACCCCCTTTCCTGCCAGCGAGCAACGGTCGGAGTTGTCATGAGTTCATCCCCCCAAAAAGATTCACCCGCTGCGGTCCCGGCTCCCCGGGACGCCGATTCCGCGGCAGCCACCGATCGTCCGGCGGCCACCGCACCTCCCGCTACAGCCGAGCGTTCAACGTCTGAAGCGCGGACGGCCGGCGCGGCGACTCCCCGGAGTGGCGCGACCGTTGCCGCCACCGATCGGCGGGAGGTCGTGGCGCGGCAGAAGGACCGCTACGGCGGCATCAAGTGGGGCTCGGCGTTCTTCGGCTGGCTGACCGCCACCGGCACGGCGGTGCTGCTCACCGCCTTGCTCCTGGCCGCCGGCGCCACCGTCGGCATCGCCACCGGCACTGACGCCGGTGAGGCGCGGGACAGCGCCGCGACGATCGGGCTCGTCGGCGGCCTCACCCTGCTGGCCGTCATCCTGGTCGCCTACTTCTGCGGCGGCTACGTCGCCGGCCGCATGGCCCGCTTCAACGGCGTCAAGCAGGGCATCGCCGTCTGGATCTGGGCCGTCGTGATCGCCGCGGCCGTCGCCATCGCGGGTGCCGCACTCGGCAACGAGTACGACCTGCTGGACCGCATCGGCGGCTTCCCCCGCCTGCCGATCGGCGGCGACGACGTCACGACCGGCAGCATCGTCGCTGTTGCCATCGCCCTGGTCGCCGCACTGCTCGGCGCCGTTGCGGGCGGGCTCGCGGGGATGCGCTTCCACCGCAGGGTCGACGAGGCCGGACTCGGTCGCTGAGCATCTCGACGAGACCGGCGGGCCCGCATGGGTGTCTGTGCGCACCGGCCTGTTCCACCGCTGCTACGAGCCGGACCCCGCCCCGGACGGCGGACGCAACAGCGACCAGAACGACGCGATGACCTGCTCCGAGGCGCGCATCGCGCTGGAGGAGGACGGCCGTGCCGGTTGAGGCATCGGCACGGCCTGGTTGGCGCTGATTCGTACGGATTAATGAAGGTTTATCGAATTTAGCTGGTTTGCCGCCTTTGAGGACGGGTAGCCGCGATGTTGCCGCACCGAATGCCGCGGCACATCGATCGCATCGTCCCGCGCCGCCGACGAAGTCGTGCGGCCCATGCGTCACGCCCATAGGAGACTGACATGTCGAGTACCACCGCAGGTACCACCCGCCGCGACACCCTGCTCGTCGATGGGCCGGCCCGGCGCCGTCCCGCCGAGACCAAAGCGGCGTTCAAGACCACGGAGCTCATCGCCTACGTCGCCGCTGTCGCCGGCGTCCTCATCGCCTCCTTCGTGGTCGACGGCAACGGCAACGGTGACAACGGCGCCGCCGGCGACTACTTCCGCGCCGACCGCGCCTGGTTCTACGTCGTTCTGCTGACCATCGGCTACATGGTCAGCCGAGGCCTGGCGAAGGCCGGCAGTCGCGACTCCGCCGACGCCTGACAACGGAAGGCGAGGCGGGCCCGCTTGGTCCGGGCCCGCTCGCCCACGACTGCCGAGTCCATGTTCTGGCCACCAGCAAGTAGTCAACTGATAGCTGGCTGACAGCGATCACCCGGGAGGCCACCTAACGTGCCGTGGGGGGACGCACTGACCGAGCGAGCACGCGCTTCCCCGTTCTGCATTCGCGGCTCTGTGCACCGTCCTCTGCCAGGAGGCGACATGGGTGACTTCCTCGTACCTCGCCGTTCCCTGCTTCTCGGCGCGGCCGGCGCTGCGGGTCTTGCCGCCGCCGGAGTGCCGTCGGGCTCCGCGACGGCGGGCAGTATTCCGGCACCACTCTGGAAGGTGGCTCGCGAGCGGGGCATCGCTTTCGGCTCATCGATCGCCACCTGGCAGCTCGACGCCGACTACGCAGCGCTGTACGCGCGCGAAGCCAGGGTGTTGTTCACCGAGGACGACCTGCTCTGGTACCGGCTCAAGCCCGCGCCGGACGCCCCGCTCGACTTTTCCTACGCCGACCGCATCATTGAGCTGGCCGAAACCAGCCACATGCGAGTTTTCGGCGCCCACCTCGTCTGGGATCAGGGCTTCGGCGACGGCTGGCCGGACGACTGTCTCTGGTCCATCGACCGGGCACAGGCGCGCGAGCTGCTCTTCGGCACGCTCACGGCGACCGTCCAGCGCTACCGCGGCCGGGTGGACGCGTGGAGCGTCGCGAACGAGGTCACCAGCCCCGAAGGCGTACGTGGCTTTCGCACCGACGTGCCGTGGTGGGTGACCATCGGGCCGTCATATGTGGCCGATGCGTTCCACCTGGCGCATGCGGCCGACCCGCGGGCTCTGCTGGTCCTGAACGAGTTCGGCTTCGAGACGGTCAACCAGTGGGGAGACGAGCCGGAACCGCGACGGCGAGCCACGTTGCAGGTCATCGACCAACTGCTCCGCGAGGGTGCGCCGGTTCATGCCCTCGGCGTGCAGGCCCACCTGCTCGCTGAGCAGTTCGCCGACCGGTTCGACGCGCGAGCCTACAGCCGCTGGCTCGACCGGGTCGCTGACCGGGGACTCGACATCCTGATCACCGAACTCGACGTGCTCGACGACGGGCTGCCGGCCGAGGTGCGTCCGCGCGACGTCGGGGTCGCCGACGTCTACCGGCGCTATCTCGATGTTGCGCTGTCCCATCCGGCTGTCAAGGTCGTCATGAGCTTCGGTCTCACCGACCGCTACACCTGGCTCGAGGAGGATCTGCCGCGGGAGGACGGGGCGGCTCGCAGGCCGCTGCCTTTCGACGATGAACTCCGGCCCAAGCAGGCGTACCGGGCGATGGTCCGGTGCATGGCGGGCGCGCGCCGCCGGGCGGCCCTGTGGCCTTTGCCCGCATGACCGCCACGCTCATCGCCTGCGTCCGTCAACCTGATCGCGGAACTCCAGGCCTGCAGGATACGGCGACATCCTTGCCGGGCGCCGCGCGGATGCCCTGGCCGGCGCATTGGATCAGGCGGCCGTCGAAGGCGATCGGCCCGGCCAGGAACAGCGTGTTCGACGTGAGCGACCCGGTTCGCTCGCCACGACACGGGCACGAGCGCCACGCTGAGAGATTCTCACGCGGCCCTTCCGGCTTACTTCGTGGGCACGAGTGTCGCCGTGGCTGCTTGGGCAGTCTGCTGCTGCTCAAGCGGCCTCGCCGCGCGGCTCGAAACCCACTCTGAGGTGTACGTCCAACGCCGTCGCCAGCCGCTCCAGCACCGACAAGGTAGGAACAGTTCCGCCGGCCTCGAACCGGGCGACCGCGGACTGCGTCATTCCCGATGCCTTCGCCAGCTGTGTTTGGCTCCAACCTCGGCGCTCGCGAAGCTCTCGAACAGAACGACCAAGTTCAAAGGCCAAGCGCGCAGCGTCGTACGCCTCCGCGGCACCCGGCTCAGCCATCCGCCGCTCCCGCATAGCGGCCCAACCGCCACTTTCGCTCATGACCCCGTCTCCTCGTCCACAGCCTCATGCGCCTCGTCGATACACCGCGCCAGCGCTCGGCGCGCCCGGTCGATCTCCCGCTCTTCCCGCATGCGCGTCTTGCAGAAACCGTCAAAAGGATGATCCTCCTGCCGGTCGCGATCCAGTAGGTGATCCGGACCGCCCGCCGCTCCAGATGGAACCGCAGCTCCCGCAGCTTCCGATCGAGCTGCTTCGTGTAAGGCTCGCCCAGCAGTGGTCCTTGTTCAGCGAGCAGGTCGACGTAGAACGCCGCGTGGGCGAACTGGGCAGTCGGCAGGCTCTCCAACCACTTCTCCACCTCCGGCTCAAGCTCAACAGCGCCCCACGTCATAGCAGCGATGCTATACCCTAGCTCGTCGTAGCACAGGTTCGCGCAATGCCAACGGTCGGTCGAAACTAACCGCAGGTCAGAGCCTTGGTGGTCGATCGTTGCACCATACAGGTCACCCGCCGTCCACAGCGATCGAGCGCCTGGGCAGGCATTGCGCATCACGTGCGTGATCAGATCAGGGAATCGTCGCCATGCGTGGCGCGTCTCCGCCGGTCCGCCTGCCGCATGCTGCCGATCTGCTCGCCTTCCGCGAGCGCGCTGATATCCGGAGCTCCGTCACCCGGCACGAGACGGTGGGTGGCGAGGTCAGCAAGGGGCGGACACGGGGCATCGGCGACCGCTGACCACCACTGACGACAGGTGGCCCGCACCCGTTAGGGGTACGGACCACCTGTGCCGCTGTCAGAAGATGCACTGGGCGAGCGTGTTGGTCTTGGTGTTGGCCGCCGTGTTGGCCTGGCCTGAGGCGAACCAGCTGCTGATGCCGCCGGCCCTGGTGGCGGGGACTGACCAGATGGTGCGGCCGGGGGCTTCCGACCCGTCGCGGTTGGTCAGGTAGACGCCGCCGCTGATGGCGGTCCAGCCTGCCGGGCAGTTGGCGTAGTCGCCGACGAAGTTGCCGGCGACTGACGGGACGCCGGCCTGGATGATCTGGTCACGCCGTGGGTTTGCCATCTGGGCGCACTGGGTGGTGATCACCATCGAGTCGCTGAGGACGTTGTCGGTGCCGGCGAAGGTCCATTTGGTGCCGTCCGCGGAGGGCGCGTTGGAGACCATGTTGCGGCCGTTGGGGCTGGTGCCGTGCAGGGAGTTGACGTAGTGGCCGCCGCCGCCGAAGGCGTAGAAGCCGGCCGGGCACTGGAGGAAGTCGTGCCGGAACGCGGCGCCCTTGCTGGGGAACTCCTTGGAGATGGTCGTCACGTTGCCGAGGCGGCCGACCGGAACACAGGTGGCGGTCACGGTGAGGGCGCCGCCGGCGGCGAGGATCCGGCCGGTGGCGTTCACCATGGTGGAGGCCACCGGGCGCAGCGTGTCGAGGATGACGCCGCCCGCGGCGGCGGCGACGACCTGCGTTCCCGCCGAGCAGAACACGGTGCCCTCGACTGTTGTCTGGCCCGGCAGGGGGAAGAAGTTGTGGCTTTCGAAGGTGATGCCTGCGGGGCTGATCGCGGCGGCGGCGGGTGACGCCGAGGTGACGGCTGCTCCCGCCACCGCCAGCATGGTCAGTACGGCGACGCGGATGAGGCCGCGCGGCAGGATGTTCTTGGGCATGGGCGTTCCTATCCCGGAGTTGATGGTGTCGCCTTCGACCATCGCGCCCGGTGCCCCGGGGATCGAGGTACCGGGGCGGCATCTGACCGGCACTTCGCCCGGCGGGTGAGGCCGGTACACCGGCACTTGGATGCGGCACCGGAACAGTCGGACCCTCGATACTCGCTGGCCCGGGCGGGAGCCGGGGTGGCACATTGCAGGCAGCGGCACCGCTGCTGCTGCCACGCGAGGGGATGGTCGGATGGTGGGCGATCTCGTCCGTGCCAACCGGCGGCGGCTGGGGCTGTCGCAGGAGGATCTCGCCCATCGGGCCGGGGTCAGCGTGCGCGGCATCCGCAAGATCGAGGCTCGGCAGACGGGCACGCCCCGTCCGGCCACGGTACGGCTGCTGGCGGACGCGTTCGGGCTGGTGGGCGCCGAGCGCGAGCGGTTCTTCCAGGCAGCGCTGACCATGGGCGAAACGACCCAGGCGGTTGCTGAACGGCTGGTGGGCCGCGACGGGGAGCTCGCCACGCTCGGCGGCCACGCGTCGGCCGCCCGGGAGGGGGGTTTCCGCCTGGTGTGGGTGGGCGGTGAGGCCGGTGCGGGCAAGTCGGCGCTCACCCGGGCGCTGACGTCCACGCTGGCCGGGCAGGGGTGGCGCACGGCTCTGGGCCGCAGCCCCGAGGTCGACGGCGCGCCGTCCGCGTGGGCCTGGGCGGACGTCGTCCGTGCCCTGCTCAGCGGTGGTGAACCGGTGCCGGATCGCGTCCTGACGGAACGGCTCCGGCCGTTGATCAGCGACGAGGGCCCGGTGGTCGCGCCGTTCTGGGCCGCCCGGGCCGTGGTGGACCTGCTGCGCCTGCACGCCGGCTTGCGGCCGCTGCTGGTGGTGCTCGACGACGTGCATCGGGCCGGCGAGGAGACCCTGCAGATCCTGCGGTACGCGGCCACTGAACTCGCCGACCGGCCGGTCCTGGTGGTGGCGACCCTGCGGCCGACCGAGATTGGCCCGGCACTCAACGCGACCCGGGCCGCCCTGACCGGTCCCCGCTCCGACCGGGTGGACCTCGCCGGTCTCGCCGAGCCGGACGTGGCACTGCTGCTGGGCGAGCACCTGAGCACGGTTGTCGCTCCGGAGGTCGTCCGGCTGATCGTCACGCGTACACAAGGAAATCCTTTGTTCGTCGGAGAGACCGCCCGGTTGATCGCCGGCAAAGGGTTCGCGGCCGCCACGGAACTGGTGCCTCCCGGTGTGGGTGACGTGCTGCGGCGCAGGCTGGCGGGCCTGTCCCCGGCCGCGCGCGCCGCACTGCGAACGGTCGCCGTGTTCGGCATCGAGGTCGAGGTGGAGGTGCTGCTGTCGGTCGATCCGGCCGGGGCGGACGTCACCCTGGAAGGTCTGGAAGCGGCTGTCCGCGCCGGTCTGCTCACCGAGCCGGCGCCCGGCAGCGTCCGGTTCTCCCACGTGCTGGTCCGCGACACGATCTACCACGATCTTCCGCGCCTGCGCCGCGCCGACCTGCACACCAGGGTGCTGAACACGCTGGTCAGGGTCCGTCCCCACGGCGTCTCGGCGCTGGCGCACCATGCGCTGGCGGCGGCCGGTCCGGCCACCGCGCGGTCGGCGGCGGCCCGGGGTGCGCAAGCCGGCCGGCTCGCCCTCGACGCGTGCGCCTACGGGGAGGCGATCGTGTTGCTCTCCGGCGCGCTCGACGTGCTCGGCGAGGAAGCCGGCGATGACGCGGTACGCCTCGACCTGCTCTGCATGCTGGTCTCGGCGCAGGCGCACGCCGGCGACGTACGCTGCGCCCTGCGGTCACGCGCGCTGGCCATCCGGCTCGCCCACCGGCTCGGCGACCGGCACAGCCTGACCCGCGCCTACACCGCCTACGACGCGCCCACACTGTGGACCACCAGGGAGTATCGGGAGCGGAACCAGGAACTGGTCGCCGGGCTGACCGCCACCCTCGCGATGGTCCCGCCCGGCGACCCGGTCGCCCGCTGTCTGCTGCTGGCGACCCTCGCACCCGAGATCGAGGCCACCGATCCGCGGCGCACGGACGAGGCGAGCGCCGCGGCGGTCGAGATCGCGGACCGGCTGGACGATCCGGTGCTGCTCTGCCGGGCGCTGAACGCGCGGTACCGCTACGTCGCGACGCTCGGCCCCGACCGGTGGTGCGAGCTGGACGACATCGGCAAGCGGCAGCTGGATGTGGCCGTCGCTCACGGGCTCACCGCGTACCGGACGCAGGCTCATCACATCCTGTGCATGGCGAAGCTGGGCCAGAACGACCTCGACGGAGCGCAATGGCACCTCGACCGGGCCGCCGAGCACGCCACGAGCGGTCAGCTCGGGCTGGCGCTCGCCATCATCGGGATGTTCCGGGGCCTGCGTGAGCTGATCGCGGGCCGGGTCGACGAGGCGGAGGCGGCGTACGCGCCGGTGATCGCGGATCTCAGGCACCTCGGCAGTCCGGGTGTCGACGAGATGGACCTGTTGATCCGGTTCTGCGTGGAGCGGGTACGGCCCGAACCCGGTGTCCGGGAGCGGATGGCCGCGCTGGCGGAGCTGGCCCGGCCGGCTCATGAGCTGTTCGGCGACGCCGTCGCCGAACCGTACGCACGGCTGCTGATCGCTGCCGGCCGTACCGAGCAGGCCCGCGCCGTCTGGAATCCCGGCGTGGCGATTCCGCGGGACCACTACTGGTTCCGCTGGACGGCGTTGCGTGCCGAGAACGCCGTTCAGCTGGGCGACCTGTTGACCGCGGCGGTCTGCTACTGGCAGCTCCTGCCGTGGCGCGGTCATCTGCCGGGGCTGTTGCACGCCCACCTGACCCTCGGACCGGTCGATCACACGCTCGGTGATCTGGCCGCCGCGCTGGGATCACCGTCCGTGGCGGCCGGCCATTACGCAGACGCCATGGTCGTCGCGGAACGGCTCGGCGCCGCTCATTGGGCGTCGCGGGCACGCATTGCCCGTGACGGAGCGCATGACGCAGCCCGTTACGACGCCCGGCGCGGCTGACGCCACGCTTCGGCGATCCGGTCGAGGGCGTCGTGGTCGAGGCTCATGCCGCCGAAATTCGCCAGGGTGCTCATCGGCATCGTGCCGATCACGCTCAGCAGCTCGTCCTGGAGCACCGCGGCCGGTTGACCGTTCTCCACCTCCTCCTCGACGAGTTGCCGTCCGGCCGGGTCGCTCATCCATTCCTGCAGGGTGGAGTCGCGGGTCAGCGGAGCGGCGAGGCTCGGCGCCTCGATGCGGACGGTCGCGGTCAGGGGAAGGTCACGGGAGTGATGTCCGACAGCGATCACGAATTCACCGGCCTCGACCACCCAGTCGCTGTGCCGCGCCGACCAGAACGCGAAGGCTCGCCGGTCGAGTTCGATCGACACCTCCCGGGAGGCGCCCGCGGCCAGGTGGACCTTGGCGAAGCCCTTGAGCTCGCGGACCGGCCGGGTCACGCTCGACTCCACGTCATCGACGTAGACCTGCACCACCTCGGCACCGGCGACGCCGCCGGTGTTGCTCACCGTCACCGTGACGGTGGCCTCCAGATTGCCCTCGGTAACCGAGCCACGGACCAAGACCTTCAGATCAGAGAGCCCAAAGCTGGTGTACGAGAGACCGAAGCCGAACGGAAAGGCCACGTCCTGGCGGCCCCTGTCGTAACCCCGGTAGCCGATGAACAGCCCTTCGCCGTACCGCACCACCTGTGAGTCGCCCGGGAAGTTCAGGTGGGCGGAGTTGTCCTCCATCCGGTGCGGGACGCTCTCGGCCAGGCGACCCGACGGATTCACCGCGCCGGTCAGCACATCGGCGATGCCGCCGCCCGCCGCCTGCCCGCCGAGCCAGGCCTCGACCAGCGCCTTCGCGTGCGCGGTCACCTCGCCGAGGATCACCGTCGAGCCGTTGACCAGCACCACGACGACATCCGGGTTGGCCGCCGCCACCGCACGCAACGCGGCGAGCTGGTTGGCCGGAAGGTTCATGTGCGTACGGTCGAAGCCCTCCGACTCGTCAGCACCGGGCAACCCGATCACCATGATCACGGTCCCGGCCGCTCGGGCCACCTGTTCGGCCTCCTCGCGCAGGGCCGCGTCGCCGCCCGTCTCGCCGATGCCGTACCCGGCCGCGAACGGCACCTCGCCGTAGACCTCGCGCAACTCGTCGAGCAGCACGTCCACACGTGTCGGTGTCACCTGCGACGACCCTGCGCCCTGGAACCGCGGTGTCCGGGCGAACTCGCCGATGACCGCGATGCCGGCGTCGGGGGCCAGCGGAAGCAGGCCGTCGTTCTTCAGCAGCACGACGGATTCCGCGGCCGCCTCCCGGGCCAGGGCGTGATGCGTGTCCTCGTCGAAGGACTCCTCCAGATCGAGGACGGGCATGCCCTTGGCCACCAGTTCCAGGACCTTGCGGACCCGGGCGTCGAGCACCTCGGTCGGCACCTCGCCGGATTCGACAGCGGCGACGACCGCCTCGGGGCTGCGGCCCAGGGCCGGTGGCATCTCCAGGTCGAGCCCGGCCAGCAGCGCCGGTACGCGGCGGTACACCGCTCCCCAGTCCGAGACGATCAGCCCCTCGAAGCCGAACTCCTCGCGCAGCACGGTGCTGAGCAGCCAGGTGTTCTCCGAGGCGGACCGGCCGTTGACCTTGTTGTAGGCGCACATGATCGTCCACGGCTGGGCGGCCCGGACGACCCGTTCGAAGGCGGGCAGGTAGATCTCGCGCAGGGTGCGCTCGTCGACCTGGGCGTCGACGCGGAGCCGGTCGGTCTCCTGGTTGTTGGCGGCGTAGTGCTTGACGGAGGTGCCGACGCCGCGGGACTGGATGCCGTCGACGATGCCGACGGCGAGCTCACCGGCCAGGAACGGGTCCTCGGAGAAGTACTCGAAGTTGCGCCCGCACAGCGGCGACCGTTTCATGTTGATCCCCGGGCCGAGGATCACCGACAGGTTGCACGCCCGTGCCTCCTGGGCCAGCGCCTGGCCGATCCGGTGCAGCAGCCCGGGGTTCCACGAGGAGGCGATCGCCGACGCGGTCGGGAAGCAGGTGGCCGGGAGCGACCCGGCCAGGCCGACGTGGTCGCTCTCACGCGGCTGGGCACGCAGGCCGTGCGGCCCGTCCGAGACCATGATCGCCGGGATGCCCAGCCGTTCCACGGGTGCGGTGTACCAGAACGAGGAGCCGCTGGTCAGCGAGGCCTTCTCGGCCACGGTCAGCTCGTCCAGGAGCCGGTCGACGTCCAGCACTGGTGTCACCTCACCTTCTTGATCGGCAGGACGACCAGGGCGCCCAGCAGCGCGACGATACCGGCGGCGTACAGAAGAAGGGTGTAGTTCTGATTATCGGCGCTGGAAACAGCGAGCAGGACCGCGCCGATCAGCGGGGCCACGGTCTGCGGCAGGGCGTTCGCCATGTTGAACACGCCCAGGTCCTTGCCGGAGTCGTCGGGGTTGGGCAGCACGTCCACGACGAGCGCCAGGTCGACACCCACGTAGATGCCGTAGGCGACGCCCATCAAGGCCTCGACCATGTAGAACTGGCCCACCGTCGTGACGTGCGCGAGCGCTATGGTGCCGATCCCGAAGAGCAGGGTGGAACCGGCGACGAGGAACTTGCGCCGGCCGGTGCGGTCGGAGATCCGGCCGGCGATGTATCCGGAGGCGATCAGCGCGATCGTGTAGACCAGCACGCCGATGGTCACCGCGGCGGGTGCGTCGTCCTCGGAGAGGTGCAGCTCGTCCTGGATGAAGTAGAGCCGGAACGTGGTGAACATGAAGGTCGCGAGCGTGATGAGGAACCGGGACCACCAGGCGAAGGCGAAGTCGGGGTACTTGCGAGGGCTGAGCCAGAACGTG
Organism: Actinoplanes sp. GCM10030250; assembly: GCF_042666575.1. Lineage (NCBI taxonomy): Bacteria > Bacillati > Actinomycetota > Actinomycetes > Micromonosporales > Micromonosporaceae > Actinoplanes > Actinoplanes sp. GCM10030250. Next base: position 19,187 of record NZ_JBHTDO010000006.1, read on the forward strand.
GTGACCCACTCCCGCAGGTCCATTCGGGGCGGCCGGGCGGTCAGCCGCTGATCGGGCAGGACGAAGACGAACAGCAGCATCGCGCCGATCGACAGGATCGACGGTCCGACGAACAGGATCACCATGTGGTCCTGGAAGAGCTGGGCGACGTAGGTGCCGCCGAGGATGCCGACGTTCTGGGCGATGCCGAGCAGCGCCGAGACCCTGCCCCGCTGGAACTTGGGCACCTGGTCGGCGATCGTGGCGATGAACGGCGCGAGGGTCGCGTTGGCGCCCAGTTGCGCCAGGCACCAGCCGGCCGCGACCACCGGGACGGTCTGTCCGAGAGCCATCACCAGGAAGGCCAGGGTCATGACCACGGTGCCACCGACGATCCACGGCCGGCGCCGGCCGAAACGTGACGTGGTGCGGTCGGAGAACCTGCCGAACAGCACGTTGCCGATGACGGCGAACAGCGCACCGAACCCGGCGACGGTGCCCAGCGCGGACGTCTTCTGATCATCGGGCACGATCTGCTGGACCTTGACGCCGATGCCGATGATCGCCGGGCCGAGCAGGGCGATGAAGAAGATCAGCTGGGCGAGGACCAGGCCTGATACGTACTTCCAGCCGACCGGTTTCGTCGGCTCGGCGAACCAGTGGTGCTCGTGCGGATCCACCACACCGACGGAAGCGGCGGTCTTCTCCGTCGGCGGCAGGTCCCCGTGCGGGCCATCCAAGGAACTCATCCGGTACTCCCTCGAGGAGCGGTGATCGATCTACCGTGAGAGCCGGTGTTCGACGATCCTTTTATCCCGGTCGGCGTGGGTCGCCCGGGATCGAGGTGGTCTCTCTGAGTTCTACGCTGCGCATCGATGGTCCGCACTTCGGGCAGCCGTTTGCGGCTGCCGCCTCAATGCGCATTTGGCGAGAGGCGCCGCGCCTGAGCGCGGCGCCTCTCCACATCGATCAGCCGCCGTTCACCGGGTGGAACGGCTTGGGCAGGGTGCGGGGCACGGCCGTACGGGCGGTGACCGCCGCGCCCGCCGGAGCCGCCGGCAGGTTGTCCAGCATGGTGCGCCCGATCTTGGCGTGCGCCTGCACCGCCGGGTGGGTGGCACCGTAGTTCTCCGGGTCGCCCAGGCCCTCGGCGAACATCGCGTAGGTCAGCAGCGGCGCACCGTCCGCGCTGAACATGATGCCCGCCTCGTGCCGGGACTCGCCGAGATCGTTGAAGTCGGCGCCGTACTTGGTGGCCACGCGCTCGCGCTCCTTGGACGACATCACGCGGCGGACGCCGTCGTGGTAGCCGTTGATCCACCGGGTGACGCTCAGCAGGAAGTCACAGGACTCCGGCTTCAGCAGTGTCTTGTTCGCCAGCCGCCACAGCAGGTCGTGCGTCTCCCGCGGCGTCGTGGTCCCCAGGTAGAAACGGTTCGGGTTCGCCACCGGCTCCACCCGGGTGTGCACGAAACCCTTCGCCGCCAGAATCTCGTTGATCTCCAGAGCCGGAACGACCAGGCCGCACAGGCGTACCGCCGTGTTGTCCGAGACCAGCAGCATCGCGGTCAGGAAGTTCCCGATGGTGATCTTGTCGCCGTACTCGCGGTGCAGGTGATAGATGCCCGAGCCGCCCAGGATGATGGCGTCCGTCAGGTCGAACTTCGAGCCCAGCGTGTACTCGCCCTGGTCGATCTTCTCCATCACCGCGGTCGCCACGGCCAGCTTCTGCACGCTGTATCCGTAGGTGACGTGATCCGCGTCGTCCTCGACGATCGGCTTGATCGCACCGGTGGAGTCCACCGCCGCGATGTGGGTGTGCCAGAGGCCGCCGACCTTGGCCTTCTCCTTCTCGTACACCTTCTTGATGCTCGCCGGACCGGCCGCAGCGGCCTGCGCGGGGCCGCTCACGCCGGCACCCGCGACGGCTGCCGCAGCACCAAGACCGAGCGCCGAACGGCGCGACATGCTGGTGGACATCGTTTCCCCCAAAATGGACGGACGGTGGACCACGCGGCAAGGTACACCACGCCCGCACATAACGGGCAGTGATCACCGTACGACCGTTCCAGCGGCCGCCGAAGGTGTGAGCCGAGCTGCCACCAGACCGAGTTGCTGGGCGCGGAGCACCGTGCTCAGCCGGTCGACCGTACGCAGCTTGCGCTGCAGGTTCTCCTGGTGCTTGGTGACCGTGCGCGGGGAGATGCCGAGCCGGTGCCCGACCGCGACCACCGGCATCCCCTCGGCCAGCAGGGTCAGCACCGCCAACTCCCGGGGCGTGATGTGGTGGTCGGACAGGCAGGCCTTCGGTGTCCGGTCGGCCTTCTCGACGGACCGGCGCCACCGTTCGAGGGTCTCGGTGTGACCGTCGAGTTCGACGAGGGCCGGCCGGAGCCGGGTCAGGAAGGCGCGCTCACGGTCGGCGTACGGCATGTCGGGGCGGGCCGCGCCGAGCAGCCGGAAGGTGCCGCCGGAACGGCCGAGCGGCACCATGATGTGCTCGGCGGCGTCGCCGAAACCGTCGCGCATCGCCGCGTACCGGGGGGAGGTGCCCCACCGGTACTGGTCGGTGACGTCCCGCAGGGTGCGCGGCACCGGGTCGGCGTGATTGCCGTAGTGCCGGATCAGGGGGTAGGCGCGGTTCTCCGCCGGGCCGGGCAGGGTACCGCCCGCCCAGCCGGGCCACATCGCCAGGACCGCCACGGAGCCGGTCGGCCACTGGACCTCGAGCGCGCCGCCGAGGGTGATGCCCAGCGACTCGGCCAGGGCGCCCATGACAACCGGCCAGATGGCGCGGCCGGCGCCGGCCTCGTGCATCGCCTCGACGACGAGGTCCAGCAGCCGGTGGTGGTCGCGCGCCGACAGGCCAGCCATCCGCCCATCGTCGCGCCGGGCCGGGCCGGTGGCCGTCGGATACCTGTCCGAGTCAGGCATCCGACCGGCGCGGCGTCAGATGATCGAGGCGGATTCGTCGAGTTTCGGGAAGAAGACCAGAGCTGCCTTGTACTTCTTGGCGATGTCGCGGACGGCCGGGCCGCGCTGGTCGGCGTTGACGATCTGCCGGGCGCGGGTCGCGTCGAACCCGAGGGCCACCTCGTAGTCGGCCAGCTTCTTCGTCGGTACGAACAGCCCGTCCCGCATGCCACGGACGATGACCGACGAGGCGATGGACGGCTGCGTCATCCGGGCCGGCTCGGCCACGAAGTCGATGTTGCCGAACGCGTGTTTCTTGCTGAACGCGGCGTAGACGGCCCGGCCGGTGACGTGCACGTAGCCCCGGCCGATGTAGGTGAAGAAGTCGCAGCGGCGCGCCGCGACCTTTGTCGCCACCGGCTGGGCGGCCGGGTACACCTGGCTGTTCCACGCCTGCACGTCGGCCTGCGACTGGATCACGTTGTCCGCCTTGAGCCGGTCGCCGGCCTTGACGTTGCCGTTCACGCCGTTGTAGCTGGCCTTGCCGGGGCCGGATTCGAAGAAGTACTCGTCGGCGGTGAAGACGGTCGCCGTCGACAGGCCGTTGTGCCTCTCGGTGAGGCCGGCGCCCATCTCGGACTCGTGGTGGGCGGTGGCCATGATGTAGCTGACGTGGTTGAGGTCGGCCACGTCGGCTGCGGCGCAGGCGCCGGTGATCGCGGTGAGCGCGTCGCTCGCGGTGGCAGCGCGGTTGATCGTACGGGCTACCGGCAGTGCCCTTGCCGCGGTGAGCCGCAGCGCGACCGCCCGGACCCCGGCGACGTCGACGGCGGGGAAGTTCAGCTCGGACGGCAGCACTCCGGTCTTGATGTAGCTGGCGGCGTACAGGAACCGGGCCGGATTCTGCAGTGCCGCGCTGTTGTCGGAGATCTCGTGGATCAGCTCGCGGTACTTCACCAGCGGATCGATGCTCTTGTCGAGGGTGGCGAACCGCTTGATGATCGCGGTGATCAGGTCGCCGTCGGAGAGCAGTTGCAGCAGCGTGACGAAGCCGCGCACGTTGGCGAAGGTCGGCTCGGTCACCAGCGTGGAGTTCAGCACCGCGGCATCGGCGGTACCGCCGTCGACCGCGCCGCCGCCGGTGCCGCCGTCGGGCGTACCGGCGTCGGTGGCCAGGCCCAGGTCGGCCAGGGCCTTCTGAACCAGCCCGCCGCGGACCGCGTCGGCCGGCGATCCACCGTTCGCCGCGGCCGCCTTGGTCGCGACGGCTTTCTGGTTGGCCGCCGCCCCGGCCTCGGACAGCGTCTTGTCCTCGGGTTTCTTGGCGCTCATCGCCTGCGCGAACGCGTCGAGGGTGGTGGCCAGCGCGGTGCCGGCCGCCTGCAGTGCGCCGATCGAGGCCTTGCCGGAGGCGTCCAGGGCCTCGTTGGCGGCGTCGCCGGACGCGGCGAGGCCGCTCATGTTGCGGAACGCGTCGCTCGTGGTGATCGCGGCGAGGACGCTGGACAGCCCGACCGGATCGGGCAGGGCGACGGGCGTCTGCATGGCCACCAGCGGCGTGTCGAACGTGCCGAGCGCGGGTGCCTCGGCCGCGGTGTGGGTGCCGGCCTGTAGTGCCTGGATGGCCGGCGGCGCCGGCGGCGGTGAGTCGGCCCAGTCGAAGAACCGGGTCAGGTCGAGTTTCTCGGCCGAGTTGGCCCGGCCCAGCACGGCCTCGGCCACCACCCCGCCGGTGGGTACGGCAACCACGTCCACGTCGCTGGCGACACTGCGGTCGGCGTACTTCTTCCTCCAGGTCTCCCACTCCTGGTCCTGCTCGTAGGTGAAGCGGTAGACGAGGTAGTTGCCGACCACCTCCAGCGGCTGCGGTGACAGATGGTCGACCAGGTTGATCGTGGTGCCGCCGCCGACGTCGAGCTGGAACGGCGCGAGCTGCATGATCCGGGCCTGCGGGTCCTCGTGCAGCCAGATCTGCCGGCTGTAGTAGAGCCGGTCCTCGTTGAGTATCGCTCCGAGTCCGGCCAGGGCCGCGGGGGCCGTCACGCCGAGCAGCGGGCCGGCCAGGTCGCCGACCGAGTCGCCGATCAGGAAGCCGCAGTTCAGCCAGCGGGTGTCGGAGCCGAGGCGGACGGCCAGCTCGAGTCCGATGAAGTGCTCCGGCGCGAGCGGACCGGGGGTGTAGTTCGGGTCGATCTTCAAGCTGAGCTGCGCGATCCGCCCGAACGACAGGGGTGAGCCGTTGTTCAGTACGGGGTCGACGTCACCGGGGTCGGCGCCGGGAGCGGCCGACTGGCCGACCTCGATGACCGTCTGGTCCTCCAGCGTGATGGACACTCCGATGATCGGTGTGTCCGGCTGCCCGGCGCGTACCGGCGACCAGCGGATCGCGTCGAGCTGGAGCCGGTAGTCGACGGTGAAATTGTTGAGGTCACCGCCGAAGACGATGAAGCCGTCGCGGGCCAGTGCCCGCGTCTGTGTCTGCAGGCCCGGTCCGTAGATCAGGGCGAGCGGGAACGGGATGGGTACGCCCACCACGGTCACCGGCAGGCGGTCCCGGGTGAAGGTGAGTGCGTATCCGCTGGCGCTCTGTTCCTCCAGCTCGGCCAGCTGGCTGCGGGTGGCGCCGTCGAGTGCCGCGTCCTTGAGGATCGGCAGGTACCGCAGGATGTTGCGCTCGTCGGAGAAGTCGATCGGGCGCATCGGCAGGAAGATGCACCGCTCTGCGGTCTGCAGCCGGGTCTGGGTCTCGTAGATCTGGACGACCTCGTAGTACTGCACGGTGAGCGCGTGCATGTGGTTGTAGTTGGTGACCGACCGGGTGGACAGGTGCTCCGACTGTGCCTGGTTCACCTCGCTGACCGAGGCGGCCCGCTGGTTGCGCAGCGACGACGACGCCTGCTGGGTGGCGTCGCGGATGTTCTCCTGCAGGTTCGTGGCGATGTTGCGTTCACCGGTGGACACCGTGTGGGTGACCGCGGTCTGCTGGTTGGCCGCCCCCGACACCGAGCCGCCGAGGAACCCGAGGATGCCGCCGACCCCACCGGCCACCGAGGTCGACTCGGTGGCGGTGACCGAGCCGCCCCGGGTGACCTCACGCGCCACGCTCTCGGCGATCTGCGACACGGTCCGGGCGCGGTCGTTGCTGCTGTTGAGCCGCTCGGACTCGGACAGCGACTGGTTGGTGGCGGCGGACGACTTGCTGGTCCAGTCGATGACCGCGACGCTGGTGCTCTCACCGGGCGCCAGCGGCAGGCTGTGCAGCAGGTGCCCCTTGGCCACCGCGATCGGGTTCCAGGTGTGCGCGTAGGACAGGCGGGCGCCGTAGCGGACGGTGTCGAACCCGGGCGCCTGGTTGGTGGTCATGTCGAAGAGCACACCGTCGAGGCTCTTCGCCGGCATCGCGAACTCGCCGGGGAACATCACCAGGGTGGAGTAGAGGTGGCGTTCGGTGCCGAACTCCCCGCTGCGCGGGATCAGCTCGACCGGCGCCTCGGGATCGATCTCCAGCCCCAGATCGGGGTTGTACGCCTCCAGCGTGATCGACTTGGCGGCCAGGAACGGCGGCCAGAGCGCGAGGTCGCGGATCGTGGTCACCGCGAGCGCCTGTTCGAGCGCGGTGGCGGCGGCCGCGTCCACACCGGCGAGTTGCACGATCCCGGCGTACGGCAGCTCCGAGGTGTCGATCAGCAGCGCGCCGTCGTCGATCAGCGAGGCCGGCCCGCGACCGAAGCGGCGCAGCACCGACCGCGGGTTGCCGGCCGAGGCGACCAGCCGGGCGGCGTCGTCGAACACCGCCGAGACGGACAGGTCGAACACGGTCTTGATGCCGATCCCGGACAGCGCGGCAACGGCCGGGTCACCCACACCGAGCAGTACGGTCGGCGCGCCACGCAGGACATCCCCGATGTTCAGCGCTTGGTACTGCGACTTGACGTAGATCTGGTATCCCATCGCACTGTCTCCCGGAGTCAGACGAGCAGGGCAGCCGCGGCCGGGCCGAGGGCTTCGAGGATGGGACCGATCTCGCCGCCGATCGCGGCCAGCGCGTCGGCGCCGCCGCCGGCGACCAGCCCGTCGAGCGCGGTGCCGCCGTTGACGGCGGTGCCGATGTCGATCGCCGATCCGGCGTAGTTGGCGATCTGCGTCCCGTTGCCGTTGGACTTGGGGGCGATGATGCCGGGATCGATACCGCCCGGCTGCTCCTTGTCGCCCTTGTCGTTGAGGTTGAACAGGGAGCCCAGGCCCTTGGCCGTCTTGGTGAGGTTCTCGCCGCCGTCGGTGCCCGACTGCAGCAGCTTGCCGAACGCCCCGGTGATCGCCTTGAGCGTGTCGTTGGCCTGTTGCTGCACGGCGGCGTTGCCGTCGCGGGACGCCTCGAGGCTCGCCTTGAGCAGGCCACGGGTGATCTCGATGCCGCTCATGTCGTTGAACAGCTTGGACACCATGAGCGTCTTGAGCAGCGTCTCGCTGTTGCCGAGGGTGGCCGGCAGTGCGAGTGGTTCCTGGATGCTCAGCGGCGAGGCGGGCAGGCCGGTGACGGCCGGCGCACCGATTCTCGTCTGCCGTCCCTGCTGGGCGGGCGCGATGTCGGGCGCCAGGTTGGGGATCGGCGACTCCTGCCACTTCCAGAAACGGGTCAGGTCGAGCCGCTCGGCGGAGTTGAACTCGCCCAGCACGGCTTCGGCGAAGACACCGCCGGTGGGCAGCGGGATCAGGGACACATTGGGTACGGCTTCGGCCCGCTCCCGCCGCTTCCACGCCATCCACGCCTTGTCGCGTTCGTAGGTGAACGGGAAGGCGACGTAGTTGCCGGCCACGGTGATCGGCACCGGGTCGATCCACTCGACCACCCGGACGTCGACACCGTCAACCGCGCAGGTGTACGGCGTGAGCTGCATGATCAGCGACTGCCGGTCGGCGTTCATCCAAATCGCCTGGCTGTAGTGCAGTTGCGCGCTCATCAGCCGCGCGGCGACGTCGCGGACGTCCACCGGTGGGTGCGCCTGCAGCACGGTCAGTGTGGTCTCGGGGCCGCGGGGCGCGACGAAACCGGCGTCCACCCAGCGCCGGGCGCCACGCAGGTTGATCAGCAGCCACAGCCTGACCATCCCGTAGTCGGAGGCCGTCGCCCCGGCGAGCGGGGCCAGCTTGGCCTGCACCGAGGCCAGCCGGTCGATCCGGATCCTCTTCTCGACCGGGACGGGGGCCGTGTCGTTGCGGTCCGCCGGTGCGGTCAGGACCGACGTGAACCCGTCGGTCATCTGGACCGTGACGCTGCCGATCTCGCCGGTCTCCCAGCTGATCTTCTCGATGAACGCCTCGCGGTCCAGCTCGTACCAGCGCTGGCCGCTGCGGTCGGCGCCGGCCAGCAGCCGGGACCGGACGGCTTCGTCGATCGCGCCGGACAGGCCGCGCCGCCACGCGGCGATCCGCTCGCGCAGCTGCCGGATCCGGACCCGCTTGTCGGCGGCGGCGGCCAGCGCGGCGAGCAGTCCGGTCGGGTCGGAGGTGGGCAGCGGGGCGTTCGCGTCCGCCTGGATCTGCGCCAGGCCGGCGCCGGCGAACCGGTCGAACGCGAACTCGAGGACCACGGTGTGCCGCAGCCGGGAGAGCAGTTCCTGGGTCGGCCGGTCCAGCGCGGCGTCGATCAGGATGTTCAGGTAGCGGCGGACGACCTGTTCGTTGCGGAAGTTGACCAGCCGCATCGGTATGAAGACGCAGCGCTCGACCCGTTCCAGGCGGGTCGTGGCCTCCCACATCTGTACAACCTCGTAGTACTGCACGGAGAGGGCGTGCATGTGGTTGTTGTTGACGACGACCCGCGTGTTGATCGTCTCGGTGTCGTTCTCGCTGACCTCGCTGACGATGGCCGCCCGGCGGGTCCGCGAGAGCGCGGCGTTCTGCTGGGTACGGGCGGTGATGCTCTGCAGCGCCGACGCGCTGACCGACCGCTGCCCGGTGGACGTCGAGTAGGTGGCGGCCGTGCCCGCGCTGAAACCCGCCGATGCCTGGCCGCCGAGCAGGTTCAGGATCCCCGGCGTGGACGCGCTGGTGGTCACCGACGCGGAGGTGGCCACCGAGTCACCCGCCTGGAACTCGCGCGCGACGGCACGGGTCACCTCGGCGATGGCCGTCGAGTTGCTCAGTGCGTTCGCCATCTGCTCGGCCTGCGCGACCTCCTCCTCGGTCGACGCGGCGACCCGGCGCAGCCAGTCCACGACGGTGAGCCGGGTGCTCTCCCCCGGGCCGAGCGGCAGGCTGTGCAGTAGCTGGCCGAGTGCCACCGCCCGCGGAACCCAGCCCTGGGTGTAGTGCAGCACCGCGCCGTACGCGACACCGTCGAAGCCGGCCTGGTCGAGCGACGTGACGTCGATGAGGCCGCCGTTCCACTGCTGCTGCGACGACGGGTTGCTCTCGATGAGCACCGTGCTGGTGTAGCGGACCTGATGGGCGGCGAACTCACCGGAGCGCGCGATCAGGTCGCTGGGTGCGTCGTCGTCGTAGCGTTTGCCGCGGTCGGGTGCCAGCGCCTCGGTGAGGATGCCGACCGCGGCCAGGTAGGGCGGCCACTGCGCCAGGTCCCGGATCGACGTGACCGCCATGGTGGTGAGCAGCGTGGCGGTCATGGCGTCGGGCACCGCGACGAGGCTCGGCGCGGGCAGGGAGGGCAGGTCGGCCAGCGGTGGCGCCGGGTTGGGCAGGACGATCAGGTCGGTCGGCGGTGTGCCGTGCTTGGCCAGGATCGTCTCCGGGTCGGTGGCTGCCTCCACCACGCGGACGGCGTCCCGGAAGGAGGCGGCCAGGGCCAGGTCGTAGACCGTCTTCAGGGCCAGCTGGCCGAGCGTGGTGCCGGCGTCGTCCGACACCCCGAGCAGCACTGTCGGTGGCGACTGCAGGACCTCCCGGATCTCGAGGTCGAGGTACGCCGTCTTGAGATGGACGCGGAACATCTGCACACTGGCCACGCCTGCCATGCTCCGACGGTGACCAGCCCGCCGGAATACGAGAAACGACGTAGCACGAACGGCCCCGGCGGGACAGCCGATCAGGCGGTCACTTGCGGGTGATCGGTACGCAGTTGCCGGTCTTGTAGGTGGCGTTGTTGTCGGCCACCAGCCCGTGACCGGCGAGGGCGATCCGGGCGCACACCTTCGGGGCGTCCCCGATCGCCCTGACGAAGCGGTCGTCGTCGGTGTCCAGGATCGACGGCCGCCGGTCCTCGACGTACCACTCGCCCCGCTGGCTCTTGGGTGCGTGGGAGCCCATCGCGTGGTCCGGCGGGTAGGTGCCGTCGCCGCCCCAGATGTGCAGGTGGTAGCCGCCGCTGATGTCGGGCGCCGATCCCGCGAAGTCCACCTCGTAGTTGATTTTGATCTTGCCGTTGGCGATGACCGCTGAGGTGAGACAGACCCAGCGGCGGTTGCTCTTGATCTCGTCGGTACAGAGTTCGTCCTCGGGCGGGCCGGTGCTCACGGTGGGTGAGGCGGCGGCGTTGGTGCCGGCGCCGGTGCTGGTCAGCTCCTGGCCGTCGTCGTCGCGGCCGTACTGCGCGTAGGCGACGCCGGCGGCGGCGAGGATCACGGCGGCGGCCAGCCCGGCGCCGGTCAGCAGGCGGCGCTTGCGTCGGGGTGCGGCGGACGGCGGGCGCGGTGCCTGAGCCGGCCGGGCCGGCGGCGGCAACGAGGGCGGCGGCGAGGAAGGCGGTACGGATGCCACACCTGTCATGGCCGGTGTGGGCGGTGCCGGCCGGGGCGTGGAGCGGACCGGCGGGGGAGGAACTGTAGTGGGAGCGGCAGGGAGCGGCAGGGTGGCGCGACCGGTCGCCGGCGTGGTGCTCGCCTTCGCGCCGACGGCCAGCCAGGCGGCGCCGAGGGCGACCGCGTGCTTGGGGTGTGCGTCGACAGCGACCGGCCGGCCGAACTCGGAGCTGACCATCTGGGCCACGATGGGCATCCGGGACGAGCCGCCGACCAGCAGGATGGAGTGCAGCTGGTCGGGGGTGCAGTCGGCGGAGCGGATCGCGCGGGTCAGTGCCTCGACGGAGCCGTAGAGGGCCGGGCGGACCATGGCCTCGAGTTCGGAGCGGGTCAGGCGTACCTCGGTGACCAGGTTGGGCAGCAGCACCGGGATGGACGTGTCGGTGTCCGAGGAGAGCGCCTCCTTGGCGGTGACGCACTCCTCGCGCAGCCGGGCGACAGCGGCGATCGCGGCGGAGTCGTCCTCGTCGAGCTCGGCGAGTTTGCCGCCGGCGGCGGCCCGGACGTGGTTGAAGACGGCCGCGTCGAAGTCGATGCCGCCGAGGCGTTCGATGCCCTCGGGGCGGCCGAGGATGTCGAAGCCGGTGGCGGTCTTGCGGAGCACCGCGGCGTCGAAGGTGCCGCCGCCGAGGTCGTAGACCGCGACGATGGCGCCGGTTTCGATGCGCTGCTGCTGGGCGTAGCTGACCGCGGCGGCCTCGGGCTCGGTCGTGTAGGTCACCGGACCGGGAAGATCGGCCATCTGTACGGCTTGCCGCATCAGATCCGTCTTGTACGGTCCCCAGTTCGCGGGGTACGAGACACAGGTCGCCGTCGGTGGTCCGCCCTCGCGGCTGGTCACCTGTTCGGCGACGGCGCGCAGCATCCGGGAGGCGAGCGCCTCCGCCGACTGCGGTACGCCGCCGAGCAGGATCGGTGTGGTGTCGCCCATCCGGCGCTTGAACTCGCGGGCCACGCGGTGCGGTTCGGTCAGCCCGCGCCGGTTGGCGGCCTCGCCGGTCAGGAAGGTCTCGTCGTCGCGCAGCAGCACCACCGTCGGTATGGCGGCGCTGCGGCTGCCGAGCGGGACGATTTCGGCGTGGCCGTCACGCCAGGTGGCCACGGCGGTGAAGGTGGTGCCCAGGTCTATGCCGAGTGCGTACATCGGGGTCGCTCCGTAGGTTGTCGTCGTAACAGGGGGCACTGCGGGGGGTTTCCCCGAGACGGGCCGGGGCCCGGCGCTCCTAAGGTGGTGGCATGGATTCCGCCCGACCTCTCCGCGACGTGTTCGCCGACCTCGCCGGCACCGCCGGTGACCCGGCCGAGGTGCTGCGCGACGCGGGTCATCCCGCCCTGCCGGACGAGCTGGTCGCCGAGGCGGTGGTCAGCTACGCGGACACCGCTCCGGTCGAGGTGGCCGAGCATCTGGCGCCGTACGTGTCGGCACACAGCGTGGTCGGTGCGCAGGAGCCGGACGGTGAGCCCGGTGAGCACGGTGCGCTCGATCTGCTCACGACGGCTCCGGTCGGTGAGGTGGCGGACGGCTTCGACGACCTCGCACCGGCCGGCGAGTTCAACGACGGGGCGGACGACGCCGGATTCGACCCGGGTCCCGGCCTCGACTTCGGCACGGGCGCCGAGGCCGCGCCCCTCCCCGTGGTGGAGGACGACGGGCTCGAGGAAGACCCGGCCGACCCGGCCGATCTGGACTGGCCGGCCGAGCCTTCGGAAGCCCCGGACGCCGTCATGGACAGCCCGGTGGAGGCCACCGTGGACGACGGGGACGCGGACGATGACGACGACGAGCCTGATCTGGAGCCGCTGGGCTGAGCGGGCCGGGCGTGTCATCGCCGCTGCCCCAGTCCGGCGAGCAGGCCCTCGCAGGAGCGAACGGCCACCCGGGCGGCCACCGCCATCTCGTACGAGGTCATCGGGTGCTCCGCGCGGCGCTGCCAGCGGGCCAGCGCCTGTGTCGCGGCCTCGGCCAGCTCGGCGGCGCTCGCGTCCGGCGCGAGCTGGAGCCGGTCGCCGGCCGAACTGCCCGAGCCGCCGATCAGATGTTCCAGATCGGTCACCACGTCGGCCTTGCCGGTGATCCAGCCGGCCCGCAGGCTGGACAGCACACGCAGCTCGTTGAACGGGTGCGCCGAGGCCATGATCTCCTCGACGGCGGCGGCGACCGCCTCACTGCCCGGCCGGACGCAGGCACGGGTGGTCTCGGCCAGGGCGAGCAGCGCCGACCGGCTCTTGAGCACGTCACGCCGTTCGAGGAACAGCGAGCCGATGATCTCGCGCAGGCCGGTCAGCCCGCTGCGCTCGGCGAGTTCGCGGGACAGGTCGGTGGCGGTGGTGGCGACTTCCCGGCGCAGAAGTGTGCTGGTCAGGCGAACCCCGAAAAGGCCGAAGCGGGCCAGCAAGGCCTCACGCTCCAGGTTGGTCAGGCCGAGCTCGGGCATGGCGCTCACGAAGCGATCCGCGGAAAGCAGCAGTTCCCCGGCCTGCCGGACCGGCAGGCCGGCGATCCGGCGCAGCTGGGCGACCTCGGTCTCGGTGAGCGTGACGGCGGTCTCCGCGAGCAGACCGGCCACCGGTACGACCGACTGCACCAGCCGCCGCACGTTGGTGTCGGTGCCCAGCCGGGCGGCGATCCGGCGCGCCGAGGCCATCGAGTCGAGCCGGCCCACACCGATCTCGTCGGCGCGCGACAGCACGCCGATCGCGTTGACCGGGCTGGGCCGGGACACCTCGTTGTCGTGGAACGCCCGCAGGAACTCGACGTCGCCGGTGTGCAGGTGCCGCAGCAGGTAGACGACCGCGTCGGCGGGCGTCTCCTCGTCGTCCGGCACGAGCAGGCCCCAGGTGTGCCGGCCGGGCTGCTCGGACAGCGAGCCGATGCCGGGGGTGTCGATCAGGGTGACCGTACGCAGCGCCTGCGCGGGCCAGGTCACGGTGAGCTGGGCGATCTCGGCCGGAGAGAGCCCGCCGAGGTCGATGTCGATGACGCCGTCGTCGCGGGTGAACCGCAGTGAGCGGGCCGCGCCCTGTTTCGGCGTGGCCCGGACCTGATAGGTGTGCCCGTCCTCGTACCAGGTGACGATGCGGGTGCACTCCCCCGCGTCGGTGGGTGCCAGCCGCTCGCCGATCAGGGCGTTGAGCAGGGTGGACTTGCCGGCCTTGACCCGGCCGGCGACGGCGACCCGCAGCGGCGCGTCGAGGCGCTCGCGGACCGTGACCAGCCGGCGGGCGTGGTCGCTGCCGTCGTAGACCTCGATGGCCTGGTCGAGTACGGCGCGGGTGCGGTCGAGCAGGGTCATTCGATCACCGCCTGTGCGCGTTGCCGGAGCTGGCGTACCCGGGCCAGTTCGGAGTCGACGTCCTTGAGCCGGGTCTCGCGCTCCTGCTGGGTGCGTTTGGCGGCCTCGGTGGCGCCGGCCAGGGCCTGCGCGTTCGAGCGGTTGAGCTCCTCGGCGAGGCGGCTGTAGTGGTCGCGCAGCTGGCGCTGGACCCGGCGCAGGGTGTCCCGGGAGTCCTTGCCGGCCACGAAGCTGACCTCGTCGCAGTATCGGCGGATGGCGTTGCGTGCCTCGGCGCGGCGCCGCTGCACGTGGCGTTTCTTCTCCTCGCGCAGGCCGCGATGGCCCATCACCAGGCCGATGCCGATGCCGATCGGGCCGAGCGAGACGCCGACCAGGCTGCCCAGGATGATGAACATGAGCGCACCGCCGTACGCGTTCTTCAGCGCGACCATCGCCTGCTTGCCGACCCGCATCCGCTCCAGGTCGATCTTGTGCTGGAAGTCGGCCACGGTGGCGAGCGGGGCGGGGTCACGGACGGCCGTGCGGCTCATCAGTGCTGTCGAAGCCTCGTGGAAGTGGTTGCCGACGCGTTCGCTGAGCTCGTTGGCCCGGCGGCGCAGCAGTTCGTAGTTGGCCAGCAGTTCGTCGGCCATCCGGGACTGCAGCCACGGCTCCATCTCGGGCCAGGTGTCGGCCGGGTCGGCCTCGTCGATCGCGGCGTCCGCCTCGGCGATCACCGTGCGCACCCGGGTACGCAGGTCGTGGTCGATGTCGGAGGTGAGGTCGGTGACGCCGTCGTTGAGCGTCTGGTTCCACTTGGCCGCGGTGCTCTTGAGTGCCTCCGCGCGGGCCTTCACCAGCGTCAGCTCCTGCACCACCCGCCGGGCGGCCTCCGGGTCGGCCAGGGCCGTCCGTTCGGCCTGGAAGTGGGCGTCGAGCTGGTCGCAGAGGGCGAGCACCTCAGCGGCGGCGTCGGCGGCGAGCCGGTCGGCCGCCGAGCCGCCGATCTGGTCGGTGAGGAACTTGACCAGGTGGGTGAAGCCGGACTCGGCGTTCAGGCCGGTGTCGTTGGCCTTGACGGCATGGGTACGCAGGGACGACGACACCGACATCAGCGGTACCGGGCAGTGCTCGGCGAGGTGCTGCTCGTTGAGTTCGCGGATCCGTCGCCAGGCGGGGTAGAAATCGGTCTTGGTGATGACGCAGGCCACCACCGGGCACAGGGTGCGTGCCCGCTGGAGGAAGTCGACCTCGCTGCGGGTGAGCTCCTGCGCGGCACCGGTCACGAAGATGACCGCGTCGGCCATCGAGACCGCGGCGAGGCTGGCGGCGGCGTGCGGTGAGGCCAGGCCGCCCACGCCGGGGGTGTCCACCAGCACCAGGCCGCCGGCGAGGATCTTGCGGGGGATGCGGACCTCGACGCCGGCCACCCGGTCGCCCGGGCCGCCGGTGTCGCCGCCCTCGACGACGTAGCGGCGGACGTCGGTCAGCGGGATCGTCTCGCGGCGGGGCGGTTCGGTCCCGGCCGTCAGAGCCTCGACGAGCAGGCTGGCCTCGGGTTTGTCGCCGTGCCGCACATAGGTCGGCACGGCCGTGGCGACGTCGTCGTCGACCGTGCAGACGGCCGCTCCGACCAGGGCGTTGACCAGGGAACTCTTGCCCTGTTTGAACTCTCCCGCCACGACGACGTGCAGAACGGGGTCGGCCAGGGCGTTGCGGGCGGCGGTCAGCCGGGCGGCGGCGTCGGGCCGGTCGTACGCCGTGCAGGCGCGCAGGCCGAGGTCGACCACGGCGACGGCTTTCGTTACCTCGGTCACGGTTCGTCCCCCCTTCCGTGCTTGGCAGCGGGCCGGGCCGGCCCGCTGCCGTACGCCGTGACGGCATGTCGGGTCAGCCGACGACTGTGGTGTCGTCTCCGCTGACGATGCTGTCGTCGTCCGAGGACACCGTGGTGCTGGTGGTGTCGATGTCGGTGACGCTGGTGTCGTCGTCGCTGATGTTGGTGTCGTCGTCGGAGACCGTGGTCACCGTGGTGTCGTCGTCGCTGATGCTGGTGTCGTTGTCGTTGATGGTCGTGTCGTTGTCCTGGAAGCTGCCGGTGGCGTTGCCGCCGGCCGAGATCGCCGAGCCGTCGTCGGCGGTGTTGTTGGAGGCGTTGGCGGCGTTCCCGCCGCCGAAGGACACGGCGCTGTCGGTGATCTCGGCGTCCGGCAGGTTGGCGACGTCGCCGTCACCGAAGTTGAACACCGACTCGTCGGCGCTGCCGTCGACCTGAGCGGTCTGGTTGCCGTCGCCGACAACGGCGTCGTCGAGCTCGTCGGCCACGATGCCGGTGTTGACACCGGTGTTGACCGCGCCCGAGATGTCGTCGCCGGCCTGCACCGCGCCGTCGCCGGTGTTCGCCTGGCCGAAGTTGGAGCCGTCGATGAGCTGCGCCCCGTCGCCGCTGAGCGAGGTCAGGTCGCCGTCGATGAGCGTCGAGCCGTCCCCGGTGGCGGCGTTCACGTCACCGTCGCCGCTGTTGGCCACCGCGCCGTCGCCGGTCGCGGCGGTGACGTCCTCCCCACCGGCTACCGAGCCGGCGCCGGTGGCGGCGTTGACGTCGTCGCCGCCGGCCACCGCTCCGTCGCCGGAGGCGTTGACGTTCGTGGCGTCCAGGTCGCCGAAGACGTTCCCGTCGACGTCCACGTCCAGGCTGTTGTCGGTGATGCTGGTGACGCTGAGATCGAGGTTCTGGGTGATGAAGTCGTCGCCCTCGTAGGTGGCGTAGGTGACGTAGTTCAGGTGCTGCACGACGTGCTCGACCGCCTGTGTACCGGCCGGTGCGGGTGGCGGCGGCGCCGCGCCCGCGGCTGAGCCACTGCTGCCGCCGCCGAAGTTCTGCAGCGCGGAACGCGCCGACTCCGGCACCTCCGGCTCGTCGGCGGCCTCGGCGACGACCGCGGGAACGTCCACGGCGGACAGGTCGACGTCGGTCACGCCCTGTGCCGTCAGGGTCCCGTTCGGGTCCTCGGCGTACTTGGCGGCGAAATCACGGTCGGTCAGCAGGTTGGTGACGAATTCCCTCAGGAGTTCGGTGGCACTGGTGGTCATGGCTTCTCCTCGCTAGGTGTGCGTCCCGTTTCTTCACCCGGACACGGCACCAGCGTGCGACCCGCGACCCGGTCTGGGCATCGGGGTGTCCCCCCTGGTGTAGGGGGTCCACTAGGGGATGCGCAGCATCGAGTCACATATCTAACTCAGCATTTCGCGGAGCATCGCCAGGAGCTCGGCCCGGGTGCCGGCGCCGAGCTTGCCGCGGATGCGGGCCACGTGGTGTTCCACCGTCTTCGGTGCGATGTAGAGCTGGGCGCCGATCTCGCGGTGGGTGCTGCCGGCCAGCACCAGCCGGGCCACCGTCACCTCACGCTCGGACAGGCCCGCTGTGCCGCTCGGTGCCGCGGCACCGGATTCGACGGCGTCCGGCTCGGCCAGCTCCCGGGCCCGTTCCAGCAGCCGGCGCGCGGCGGTGGGATCACCGGTACGGATGGCCGCCTGCCCCGCCAGCCGGGACGCCTCCCACGGGAGTTCAGCGGCGTGCAGGTCCTCGGTCGCCGCCAGCACCTCGTCCGGCTCCACCCGCCCGGCCAGCACCGCCGCCCACCGCATGGCCGCCCACCGCATCGCCGCCGTGCGCTGCGCGAGTGCGCCGCTGTCCGGCACCTCGGCGAGCCGGCCGGCCACCTCGGCGGCGGCGTCCGCGTCCTCGGTGACGATTGCCATCTGCAGCCGGAGCCAGTCCAGCGACACCGACCAGGTGACCGGCCGGTCCAGCCGGGTGACGATCCCGTCGAGCAGGTTGATCACCGGCTCGACCCGGCCCCGCCGCCGCAGCCGGGCCGCGGCCACCGCCAGCTCCTCGATCGCCTCCACCTGCCACAGGTCCGCTGTCCGGCGAGCCAGCAGCGGCTCGATGCCGGACCAGGCGTCACGCAGCCCGGCGATGTCACCCCGCCGGCGGGCGATCCCCGCCGCCAGCGCGGCACGCAGCAGCCGGTCCCGGCCCGGCAGTTCCACGACTGCCGGACGCTCCAGCTCCCGCAGGGCCGTGTCGTATCGGCCGGTGCGCATCCGCGCCCAGGCCAGCAGCAGCCGATGCCTCTCATCGGCCGCCGGACCGCCGACCCCGGCGGCGCGTGCGCGGGTGAGCAGGTGCTCCGCCGACCCGACGTCACCCGCGACGACCGCGACCACGGCGGCGACCGCGTGCGGGGTGTCCGGAAGCACGACCGCCGGTGTGCTCCGCTCCATCCCCTCGGCCGCCTCGATCAGCAGGGGCAGCGCCTCCGCGGGGTCACCCGTCGCCAGGGTCCCCTCCGCGAACCGCACCAGCGCCACCGGCGCCGGGCCGTCGGCCGCCGCTTGGGCCTGCTCGGTGCGGCCGATACTGATCAGTGCGGGAACGGCGAGCACCGGACCGGGTGCGGCGGCGGCCAGCAGCAGCTCGGCCGCCCGTGCGGTCCGGCCGTGCTGGGCGGCGACCGCACCGGCGACCAGGGCGATCCGTCCGGCGGAGCCGTCAAGGAGGTAGGCGTCCACGTCGACCGGTAGCCCTAGCAGCGCACTCGCCTCGGCCCGGCCCGCGGCCAGGGCTGCCGGGTCGCTTCCGGCGTCCGCGGCGTCGTCGAACCAGCCGAGGGCGGCGGCCGGGTCCGAGAACCTGAGCCGTTCACCGGCTTCGTGGTAGACGGTGGCGGCGATCGGCGTGACCACCCGCGCGGCGCGCAGCTGCCCGGCGGCGGTGACCGGATCGGTGCCCGCCGCGACGAGCGCACCGGCGACCGCGTCGTGGATGCGGCGGCGTTCGGCGGCGGGCAGCTCACCCAGTACGGCGGCGGCGACGGCGGGAATCATGCGTTCGCCGCCGGGCACCAGCAGGCCCTCGTCGCGGAGCGTCCGCAGGGCCGCTGCCAGGCCGGGCAGGTCGAGGCCGGCCGCGGCGGCGAGCACGTGGTCGGCCAGGTCCAGTCTCAGCGCGAGCACTCGCGCGGTGTCGACCATGGGGTGGTCCAGCACGGCGAAACGGCGCTGGACCCGTGCGAGCAGCGCGGGCGCGGGCGAGTTCAGCGGCCGTGTGTTCGGCGGCGGGAGCGTGTGCGTGTCCGGCGTGGCGGTGGCGATCGCGGCGGCCACGGCGGGCAGCCCGGCCGAGGCTTCGAAGACGGCGGCGACGGTTTCCGGCGACACCGGGCGGCCGGTCACCGTCGCGACGAGACCGGCTACACCGTCGCGGTCCAGCGGCTCGAGCACCTCCACCCCGCCGCCGGCGACGGCTTCGTCAAGCTCGGCCAGCTCGGCGCTGTCGATCGTGGGCCGCCGGGAGATCAGCATGGGTACGCCGTCGCGGGCCGCCGCCGCCAGCTCCCGCAGGACCGCCGGCTCAAGACGGTGGGCATCGTCGACGACGACCAGGAGCTTCTCGGCGCGGGCCGACGCGAGACGCTCGGTAATCTTGGCCCCGGAGCCGGTGGGCCACCATTCCGGGACGGTGGCCGCGGCGGCGAGCAGGCGCAGCCGATGCGTACGCCCGGAACCGTCCACTCCCACCACAACGGTCACGCGGCACCACCGGCCTCGGCGAGGCCGGTGGACAGGGTGGAGGCGGAGTGCCTCATATGGACGGCACTCTACGCCCCGGTCCCGCTCCCGGGCCGGACTCGTTTGTGGTCACGACGGGCCGGGAGCCTGGCCCGTGGCCAGTCGGACCACTGACACGCCGGGTCACCGCTATGCGGAACCCGGGTGCCGCTCCAGCCACCACGATGTTCCTCAATCCCACACCGCCCGCCCCGCATGCCACTCACCCGACCACCGAGTGTCACCCCGCGCTGCGGCGTGAACGGTGAGGCGAACGACAGGGACCGCCCACGACCATTGTCCCGAACCGAACCGCCATCCGGCCCTGCCCACGCCCATCGACGCGGATCACGCTGAGGGGAGACCGCCGTGAAAGGAGCAGTAGGTGAGGCTCGCCGACGTTCAGGCCATCCCCTCAATCGGCTTCTCCGATCTGCTGGTGGTCGGCGCACCCACCCACGCCTTCAGCCTGAGCCGCCCCCGTACCCGCGCGGATGCCGCACAACACGGCGCCGTCCGGCCGGGCGCCACCACAGTCGGTCTCCGCGAATATCTCGCCTGCCTCCCCCTGCTGACCGGCCTGCCCGCCGCCGCCTTCGACACCAAAGTCACCAAACCAGCACTGCCCGGATCCGCCGCCCGCAAGGCCTACCGGCGGCTGCACAGCCTCGACTGCCATCTGCTGCTCGAAGCGGAGTCTTTCCACGTCGACGGTATGACCGGTCCGGTCACCGACGGCGAGCTGCAGCGCGCCAGGCGGTGGGGCGCGAGCTTGGCGACCGCCGCGCTGCCCAAGGCCGTTGTCCAGCAAGGTCAAACCCTTCTTCGGGTACGGGAGACGAAGGCTGGTCAACTTTCGGACATAGGTAACCATCGCTGGACTCAGTCAGAATCGTCACCATGAGCGATCAGCCCGCGACAGTGCGCGAATACGATCTTTTCGCCCCTGAGGTGACGGCGGACCTCAACGGCTTCCTGCACCGCGTCCGCGCCGAGAGCCCGCTCGCGCGCCTGCCACAACTCGACGCCTACATGCTGACCCGGTACGCGGACGTCAAGGCGGCGCTGCGGGACAGGCGGATGGACAGCTCCAACATGGCGCGTGTCCTCCAGCGCCTGACACCCGCCGAGCAGGAGGAGCTCGCCCCGGTCCGCCGCTCCATAGAGATGTGGATGGGGCACACCGTCCCGGCCGATCACGTCCGGTTCCAGCAGCTGCTCAAGCGCTACTTCACCCCGGCCATGGTGGACCGCCTGCGGCCGAGGGTGCGCGAGTTCACCCACGAGCTGCTCGACGCCGTCGCCACCAAGGGCGAGATGGACGTGGTGAGCGACCTGGCGTACCCGCTGCCCGCCAACGTCATCGCCGAGCTGCTGGGAATGCCGGTCAGCGACCGGGAACAGCTGCAGGCATGGTCGCGCGACATCCTGCCGGTGTTCGGCAACGGCGACGTGGCGCAGTTGCGCCACGCACAGCGCAGCATGCTCGAGATGCACGACTATCTGCGGCTGATCGCGGCCGAGCGCCGCAAGGCTCCCCGCGAGGACGTGCTCAGCACCTTCATGGCCGCCGAGGCCGAGGGTCTGGTCAGCGAGGACGAGGCGGTCGCCAACTGCGTGCTGCTGCTGTTCGCCGGCCACGAGACCACCGCGAACCTGATCGCCAACGGCCTCGTCCTGCTCTTCGACAACCCCGGCTCGCTGGCCCGCCTCCGCGCGGACCCGGACGTGATGCCGCAGGCCGTGGAGGAGATGCTGCGCTGCGACGGCCCGGCGGGTGTGATCGGCCGTGTCGCCACCGAGCCCGTCGAGGTGGCCGGGCACACGCTGCCCACCGGAACGTACCTCTACCTGGCGCTTCTAGCCGCCAACCGCGACCCGGAGGTCTTCGCGAACCCGGACGCCTTCGACATCACCCGCGAGCAGAACCGGCATTTCAGCTTCGGCATGGGCACCTATTACTGCCTGGGCGCGGCACTCGCCCGGATGGAGACCGACGAGTGCCTGCGCATCCTGCTCGACCGCTGCCCGGACCTACGGCCCGCATACCGGACGCCTGACTGGCAACCGACCCCGCCCTTCGGCCACCGGCTGGGATCCCTCCCGGTCATTTTCTGACACCCGCCAAGCTCAACCCACTCTCTGTGCGGGGATGGCAGCCGGCGCCGGCGGTTGCCAGCCGATGTTGATGCGCTCCGGCCGGGCGGGCCTCTCCTCGAGCTGGCGCAGGAGCGTGTCCATCCGCTTGTTGAGCGTCGTCATGGCCGCCGCGAGGTTGCGGTCGGCGCCGTACCGGCTGCGCTGGTCGTGCAGGGTGTCCGTCAGCTCGCGCAGGAGTTGAGCGGCCGCCGGGTCGGACTTCTCGAAGGCGGTGAGTGCCTCGTCGATCTCCTCGCGGGCCGCGGCGAAGGCCGTGGTCAGCAGCACGTCCAGGCGCCGCTCGGTGAGGCCTCGCAGTTCCGACAGCGGGCCGGACGGTGAGGGCTTCCACGTCTGGAGCAGTTCGACGGGGTGTGCCGCCTCGTCGCGGTCGATGGCCTTGCGGTGCGGGACGCAGAGCAGCAGGAGGTTGGTGTAGCTGTCGCGTTCCTCGAGGGTCAGCCCGGGTGCGTGGCGCGGTCCGTCCGGGTCGGTGCCACGGATGCGGACCGGCTCGACGTTGACCTCGGGCTCGCCGCCGAGGAGCACCATGACGGGTGTGCGGCAGCCGGGGAAGTCACAGCTGCCCTGGGAGAGCGCCACCAGAGCGGCGCGCGTGGCCGGTGTCAACCGGGTGGTCTCGTCCATAACTCGCTCCACGGAGAATGTGCCAGTTCGTGGCGGTGGGCAGTCGGGTGAATAAAGCGGTAGCGCTCGGGAAATCGTTGGACCCCGGCCAGAAGCGAGGTTGATATGGCATTCCACAAGATGATCTGCGAAGCGGAGAACGCCACCGACGTGCTTTTCGTCTGCGCTGACGAAGCGTGCGGCCGCCGGGTCGTCGTGGGCAAGTCACGTCCCCGGCTCACGGTCATCGACCAGGGTGACTTCGACGCCCAGCACACCGGATCCCTGGGTGCCATCAGCATCGACGCCGTCGATCTGACATAGCCCTCGACGCCGCGGATCCGGCGTTGCCCGGAGGGCCTGAGGGCGGAAAGGCCCGACGGCGGAGAGGTCCGACGGCGGAGAGGTCCGACACGGCCCCGAAGGCCGGCCGACTCGCCTGGACGCCGTTGTCCGGGCGAACCGACCGGCCTGGCTGTCACTCGGGGTCTTCCACCTTGATGATCGGACCCTCGGCGTAGCCCATCATGTCGTAGCCGACCGGCCCGAGGTCGGAGTCGAGGAACGTCGTGACGACGATCTTGTAGACGCCGGCCTGCGCGGTGTTGCCGGGGTCGCCCTCGGGCAGTTTGAACGCCGGGACCTGCAGCTTGGCCCGGTAGAACTCGTCCTGCGAGAAGAACGGCCCGCGGACCGGGACACGCACCTCGCCGAGGGACACCTCGTCGCCGGGGCCCTGCGACTCCGCGAACGCGGTGACGACCCAGTCCTGGGTGCGCACCGACAGTGCCGTCAGCCAGAGCGGGACCAGGTTGCCGAAAACGTGCCAGCTGACGTCGATGTCGAACGGCTTGGCCCGGTTGACAACCAGGTTGGACTTTCCGAGCGTGGGCCGGTCGGTGATGCCGACGATGCCCAGGAACTCGCCCTCGATGGCGGGGTCGGTCGGTCCGGTGGGTGGGATGTTGGGATCGAAGCGATCGGTCATGGCGATGCTCCCTTGCATCTCCGAGATCCGGTGCCGCACCGATGTGCCTGGCGCCCAGCGTTGTCGGGCGTACCGGGGATTCGCCCCGACCGTATTCCCGGGAAGGGACCGCGGGCTGCCGGATCAGCGACACAATCCGTCAAGAGCCAGTGGCTCCATGTGATGGAACGGACCTGCCCCGGCGGACGCTGCGCGGTGTGTCAGTCGACACGAATTCGACAATGAGCCGTCATCTTCCGTTTTCCGCCCGTAACTTTGAGTGCTGCCCCGGGCGGCTCGGCGCCGTGTGCCTGGCTGACGTTGACCCGTGAGGGTGGAGATGGAGCACGCCCCGTGACCGTCACGACTGACCTGCGACTGATCGATCTTCCCGAGCTCGCCTTCGAACCGGAGGCGCCGGCGCTGTTCAGCTCCTGGTCGTCGCCGATGCGGCGCACGCTCATCGACATCCTCGACGCGACAGCGCGGGCCCATGCCGGGGCCCGTGCGCTCGACGCGGGCGACACCGTGCTGACCTACGAGGAGCTGGCCGGTGAGGTCGCGGCGATGCGGGAGACGCTCACCGGGCACGGGATCGGCGTCGGTGACCGGGTGGGTGTCCGGGTCACGTCCGGCACCGCGGAGCTCTACCTCGCGATCCTCGGTGTGCTGGCGGCCGGTGCGGCGTACGTGCCGGTGGACGCGGACGATCCCGAGGAGCGCGCCGAGCTGGTCTTCGCCGAGGCGGGTGTCTGCGCGGTCGTCGGTGACGGGCCGGCCGTGTCGATGCGCCGCACCCCCGAGGGCCGCCCCGGCCGCCCCGGCCCGGGCGACGACGCCTGGATCATCTTCACCTCCGGATCCACCGGCACCCCGAAGGGTGTGGCCGTCACGCACGCCGCCGCCGCCGCTTTCGTGGACGCCGAGGCGCAGCTGTTCCTCGCCGGTGAGGACGCCGAGCCGATCGGCCCGCACGACCGCGTCCTGGCCGGGCTCTCGGTGGCCTTCGACGCCTCCTGCGAGGAGATGTGGCTGGCCTGGCGGCACGGCGCCTGCCTGGTACCGGCCGCGCGCTCGCTGGTCCGCAGCGGCGCCGACCTGGGACCGTGGCTGTCCGAGCAGCACATCACTGTCGTGTCCACGGTGCCGACGCTCGCCGCGCTGTGGCCGGCCGAGGCGCTCGACGAGGTCCGGCTGCTGATCTTCGGCGGGGAGGCGTGCCCGCCGGAGCTCGCCGAGCGGCTGGCGGTCGAGGGCCGCGAGGTCTGGAACACCTACGGCCCGACCGAGGCGACAGTTGTCGCCTGCGCGGCGCCGCTGACCGGCGCGGGACCGGTGCGCATCGGGTTGCCGCTGGCCGGCTGGGAGCTGGCCGTGGTCGACGCGACCGGTGTTCCGGTCGCGATGGGCGAGACCGGCGAGCTGGTCATCGGCGGTGTCGGTCTGGCGCGCTACCTCGACGCCGCCAAGGACGCCGAGAAGTTCGCGCCGCTGCCCGCTCTCGGCTGGCAGCGGGCGTACCGCAGCGGTGACATCGTGCGTGCCGAGCCCGAGGGGCTGCTGTTCCTCGGCCGCGGCGACGAGCAGGTGAAGCTCGGCGGGCGGCGCATCGAGCTGGGCGAGGTGGACGCGGCGCTGCAGGCGCTGCCCGGTGTCGCCGGTGCGGCGGCCGCGGTGAAGCGGACCGCCGGTGGCAACCAGCTCCTGGTGGGCTATCTGGTGCCCCACGACGGCGCGGACTTCGACGCCGCGGCGGCGGCGCTGCGGATCCGCGAGCGGCTGCCGGCCGCGCTCGTGCCGCTGCTGGCGGTGGTGGACGGGCTGCCGACCAGGACGTCGGGGAAGGTGGACCGGGCGGCACTGCCCTGGCCCCTGGCCACGGCCGGCCCCGCGGGGGCCGGGTCCGAGCTGACCGCGACCGAGGAGTGGCTCGCCGGCGGCTGGGAGGAGATTCTCGGGGTACGCCCCGCCGAACCCGGCGCCGACTTCTTCACCAGCGGCGGCAGCAGCCTGAACGCGGCACAACTCGTGGCGTGGATCCGGTTGCGGCACCCGCGGATGTCGGTGGCCGACGTCTACCAGCAGTCCCAGCTGTCGCAGATGGCAGCCGCGATCGACAGCCTCGGCGCCGTGGAGACGATCGGCGCCGCGGAGACGATCCGCCGCGAGGTCCGGCCCACTCCCCGCCGCGCCGGGCTGATCCAGGCCCTGCTGATGCTGCCGATGCTCGCGCTCGCCGGACTGCGCTGGCTCATCGTGCTGGCCGTGCTGGGCAATGTGCTCGCCCTGTTCGCCCAGGTGTCCTGGGTGCCGCAGGTCTCCTGGGCGTGGATCGTGGCCGGCTGGCTGCTGCTGT
Source organism: Actinoplanes sp. GCM10030250 (assembly GCF_042666575.1). Lineage (NCBI taxonomy): Bacteria > Bacillati > Actinomycetota > Actinomycetes > Micromonosporales > Micromonosporaceae > Actinoplanes > Actinoplanes sp. GCM10030250. The sequence continues at coordinate 44,816 of NZ_JBHTDO010000006.1, forward strand.
CGAGTCCGCCCGGGCGCATCGCCGTGGCCGCCACCGGCGCCCGGTTGCTGCTGCGCGGCGTCGGGCCGGGCGACTACCCTCGCGGCGGTGCCGTCCACCTGCGGCTGTGGGCGGCCGAGCGGCTGGCCGAGCTGACCGGGGCGACGGGCGTCGCCGGGGCGGGCTGGATGCTCACCTACGCCAGGGCGCTCGGCGCGAGGATCGGCCGGGATGTCGACCTGCACTCCGCGCCGCCGGTCACCGGCCTGCTCAAGCTCGGCCGGGGCGCCGCGATCGAGCCGGAGGTCGACCTCTCCGGCTACTGGGTCGACGGCGACGTCGTACGGATCGGCGCGATGCGTGTCGGCGCGGGCGCGCGGGTCGGCGCCCGCAGCACGCTGATGCCGGGCGCCCGGATCGGCAAGGGCGCGCACATCGGCGCCGGCTCGACCGTGACCGGTGCGGTGCCGGCGAACCAGCGGTGGGCCGGCTCCCCCGCCGTTCCCGCCGCCGGCAAGGACCGGGCGGACTGGCCGGCCGGGCGCCCGTCACGCTCGCCCCTGCGGTCCCGGTTCTGGGTGGCCGCGTACAGCCTGACCGCTCAGCTGCTGGGCCTGGTGCCGGTCGTGGCGGTGCTGCCCGCTCTCGTACTGCTCGGCTGGACGCTGACCGCCCGGCCGGCCCTCGGCGCGGCCCTGCTCGCGGTCCCCGCGGCGGCCGTCGCCTACTTCACCGGCTACGCCCTGCTCGTCCTCGTCGCCGTCCGCCTGCTCGGCATCGGTGTACGCGCCGGTTACCACCCGGTGCACGGACGGATCGCCTGGCAGGTGTGGACCACCGAACGGCTGATGGGGATGGCACGGGTCGCGCTGTTCCCGATGTACGCCAGCCTCTTCACCCCGGTGTGGCTGCGGCTGCTCGGCGCCCGGGTCGGCCGCGGCACCGAGGTGTCCACGGTCCTGGCGCTCCCCGTGATGACCACGGTCGACGACGGTGCGTTCCTGGCCGACGACACGATGGTCGCCACCTACGAGCTCAGCCACGGCTGGCTGCGGGTCGCCCCGGCCCGGATCGGCAAGCAGGCGTTCCTCGGCAACTCCGGGATGGCGGCGCCCGGCCGCTCGGTTCCCAAGCGGGGCCTGGTCGGTGTCCTCTCGTCGGCGCCGCGCAAGGCGAAGAAGGGCTCGTCGTGGCTCGGTGCCCCGCCGATGCCGCTGCGCCGCACCGTCGAGGGGGGCGACGCGAGCCGCACCTACGCCCCGCCGGTCCGGCTGAAGGTGGCCCGGGCGGCGATCGAGCTGTGCCGCATCATTCCGGTGATGTGCGCCGGCGCCCTGGCCGTGCTGGTGCTGGCCGCGCTCGCGGCGGTCTGGCGTGGTGCCGGTGGCTGGGCCGCGGCGATCGCCGCCGGTCCGGTGCTGCTGGCCGCGGCGATCGCCGGCGCGCTGCTCGCGACGGCCGCGAAGTGGCTGCTCGTCGGCCGGTTCCGGGCCACCGAGCACGCGTTGTGGACGTCGTTCGTGTGGCGCAACGAGCTCGCTGACACGTTCGTCGAGGTGCTGGCCGCGCCGTGGGTGTTCCGCTTCGCCAGCGGCACGCCGCTGCTGAACGTGTGGTTGCGGACCCTCGGTGCGAAGATCGGCCGGGGCGTGTGGCTGGAGACCTTCTGGCTGCCCGAGTACGACCTGGTGCGGCTCGGCCCGGGCGCCACCGTGAACCGGGGGTGCGTGGTGCAGACCCACCTGTTCCATGATCGGATCATGAGCATGGATGAGGTGACGCTGGGCGCGGGCGCGACGCTCGGGCCGCACGGGATCGTGCTGCCCGGCGCGAGCCTCGGCGCGCGCACCACCGTGGGACCCGGTTCGCTCGTCACCCGCGGCGACGCCGTGCCCGAGGACAGCAGATGGATGGGCAACCCGATCGCGACCTGGTCATGACTCCGGCGGTGGGGCCCGGTGTCGCCTCGCCGGGCGCCGACCGTTCGACCGATTCGTACCTTCCCGAGCACGGCAACGGCGGGTACCGGGTGCTCCACTACGATCTTGAGCTCGACTACCGGGTGGCGTCGAACCGGCTCGAGGGCAAGGCGGTCATCACGGCGCGGGCCTCCCAGGCGCTGTCGCGGTTCAGCCTTGATCTCGGCCGGTTCCGGATCCAGGACGTGCGGGTGGACGGCCGGCCGGCGAAATTCGGCCATCGGCCGAACAAGCTCCGGATCAAACCGGAGCGGCCCATCGGGTACGGCGCCATCTTCAAGATCGAGATTCGGTACGCGGGAAGCCCCACCCCCATCTCCGGACGGTGGGGTGATCTCGGCTGGGACGAGCTGACCGACGGCGCCCTCGTCGCCAGCCAGCCGAACGGTTCGCCGTCGTGGTTCCCGTGCAACGACCGGCCCGACGACAAGGCCACCTTCCTGGTGGCGCTTACCACCGCCTCGCCGTACACGGCGGTGGTCACCGGCGACCTGGTCGCGCGGCGCCGCCGGGCCGGCGCCACCACCTGGGTGTACGAGCGCAACGAGCCCACCGCCCCGTACCTGATGAGTGTCCAGATCGGACGCTACGAGCAGGTGGAGATGCCCGGAAACGGGGTGGTGCAGCGGGCCGCGGTCCCGCCCCGGCTGCGCGGCGCGTTCCGGCACGACTTCGCCCGGCAGGGTGAGATCATGGCGAGCCTGGAGCGGCTGTTCGGGCCCTACCCGTTCCGCGAGTACGTCGTGGTGGTCACCGACGACGACCTGGACGACCCGGTCGAGGCGCAGGGGATGGCCGTTTTCGGTCGTAACCACCTGGACGGGCGGCGCACCCACGAACGGCTCGTCGCCCACGAACTCGCACATCAATGGTTCGGCAACAGCCTCACCATCGCCGACTGGCGGCACATCTGGCTCAACGAGGGCTTCGCGTCGTACGCCGAATGGTTGTGGTCGGAGGTCTCCGGCGGACCGCCGGCGGCCGCACACGCGGCGCAATGGCACGCCTGGCTCAAGGCCCGCCCGGCCGGTGTCACCGTCGCCGATCCCGGTGTGAACCGGATGTTCGACCCGCTCGTCTACAAACGCGGCGCGCTGACGGTGCACGCCCTGCGTCTGCGCATCGGCGACCGGCCGTTCTTCTCGCTGCTGCGGTCGTGGACCGCCGAGTATCGGCATCGGACCGTGACGACCGAACAGTTCCGGGCGCACGCCGGGCGCTACGCGGCCGAGCCCCTGGACGCCCTGTTCACCGCGTGGCTGGACCGGCCGGCGCTGCCGCCGCTACCTCGTGCTTCGTGACGGTTCCTGCTTCATCCCATGCGGATGAAGCACCCTGCCCGGGGCCCGGGAAACACTGCCGGGGTGAGCGCCGCGCCGCGGTATCGCCTGGATCAGGACCCGGAGACAACGCCATGTCGAAAAAGGAAAAGCGCCGCTCGAAGGGCGGCAGCCCGTCTCTCGCCGCCGCTACCACCCGGATGAAGACCCGGGAGTACGAGAAGGAGATGCGGCATCTGCACGGCGAGCTGGTCGCGATGCAGGAATGGGTCAAAGCCACCGGCGCCAGGATCTGCGTGGTCTTCGAAGGGCGGGACACGGCCGGCAAGGGCGGCACGATCAAACGGATAACCGAGCGGGTGAGCCCGCGCGTGTTCCGGGTGGTGGCCCTTCCCACTCCCACCGAGCGGGAGAGGAGCCAGATGTACGCGCAGCGGTACATGGCGCATTTCCCGGCCGGCGGCGAGGTCGTCATCTTCGACAGGTCCTGGTACAACCGGGCCGGCGTCGAACGGGTGATGGGATTCTGCAGTCCGGAGGAGACCGAGCGGTTCCTCGACATCGTCCCGAATTGGGAGAAGGCGATGACGGATTCGGGGATCCTGCTCGTCAAGTATTGGCTGGAGGTCAGCGAGCAGGAGCAGACCCGGCGGCTGGAGAGCCGCATCCACGACCCGCGCAAGGTGTGGAAGCTGTCCGACATGGATCTCAAGTCGTACCGCCACTGGTACGACTACTCCCGGGCCAGGGACGAGATGCTCGCCCGGACCGACACCGCCTGGGCTCCGTGGTTCGTCGCCGGCACCGACGACAAGAAGCGCGCCCGTCTCAACATCATCAGTCACCTGCTGAGCCAGGTGCCCTACGAGCCGCTCAAGCCGGGCGAGGTCAAGCTGCCCAAGCGGCAGGAGGCGAACGGATACCAGGAGCCGGACCTGCCGCTGCGCCGCATTCCCACCCCGTTCGGCGAGCTGGCCTGACAGCGGCCGCGGCCGGCCGGGATCACCGGCGGGCCCGCCTGCGGCGGTGGAACCACACGGCGCCCAGGACGAGGATCAGGGCGAGGCCCGCGGCGGAGAGGGCAGCGATCGTACGGCCGGGGCCGTTGCAGTCCCCGGCCGGATCGTCGTGGGTGAGGGCGCAGGTCATGATCGACGCTTTTCGCGTGCCGTACTCGCTGCGCAGGGCCTCGCCGAGGTCCTGCCACTGATGCCGCGTCTCGACGATCGCGCCGGTCACGGCCTTCTGGAAGTTCTGCCCCACCCGGCCGCGCGGGGTTCCCGGACTGGTGGCCGCGCCGGTGACCGGGTCGATCAGGCCGTTGTCCTTGTTGAGCGCGGCGTGGGTGACGCGCCGCCCGCATCTGCCGACGCCCGGCGCGCTGTCGGGGACCACGAAGCACCCGGTCGAGAGGTCACCCGGCACCGACGGCACATCCGTGCCGGACAGGTCGAGGACCGCGCTCGGCGCCGGCAGGTTCAGGCCCCCGGGGTTGTCCGGCCCGATCGGCCGTGCCGGGTCCGCCTCGTCGGCCCAGGAGCTGTGCGAGTAGAAGTCCTGCACGCCGTGCAGCGCACGCCCGAAGCTCTCCAGCGTGGTGCACTTCGCCCGCTGCTCGCGTGCCGCGTCGAGTTCGCAGTCGACGCCGAGATCCACCTCGGCGGCCACCACCCGGCCCTGCTCGTCGAGCAGTTCCCCCGCGCGTTCGACCGCCTCCCGGAACCGGCCACGCAGATGCTCGACGCAGTCGACCAGCCGCCCGGTCGCGTCGTCGCGGGTCTGCGGGTAGTCGCCGGCGAGAAAGTCGGCGTCGTCGCAGTGCGCGGCCGGAACGGACACCTCGGTCCGGTCGGGTGCGCCCACCGCGCCGAAGCCCTTGCCGTGTCCGGCGAGCTGGTCGGCCGACCGTGCCTCGAAGCAGTCTCGTTCCGGGCTCCCGTCGGCGGCGCACGCCACCGCGGCCCGGGTTATCCGCTCGTGCTCGCGATGCTGTCCACCGCCCTCGACGGTCCCGAACCCGGCCGCCGGTACGGGCACCAGCACGACACCGGCCCCGAGCAGCAGCGTGACGAGCAGCCCCGGCCGGACCCCCGTCCCCATTCCCCGTATACCTAGTGGCTCATGTCGTCGATGGCCACGGTGACCGCGAGCAGCAGCGCCGGGTCCTGATCGGGAGCCATCTCGACGCCGTACGTGTCACGCACCCGGAACCACCGCTTCGAGACCTGGGCGATCTTGCGATCGTCGGCCTCGATCTCGTACTCGTGGTCGACGATGTTGCCCTGCGCCCGCAGATCCGGGCCGTCCTCGACGTCGATCTTCCAGCGCTCCCGCAGCGGCGAGATCATCGCCTTGTGCACGATTGCGATCCGGGCGCCGTCCGGTCCCTCGATCTCCATCGTGTCGCGGATGTGCATGACCCGCTTCTGGATGGTGCACAGCCGCTCACCGTGCAGGTCCTCGAGGTGGAAGGTCTTGCGCAGCCGCAGCGCCTTGCCGTCGACCTTGAAGACCCGCCGGCCCTCCTCGTCCTCGATCCAGAAGTCGTCCCCGATCGAGAGCAGTTTCTCCCGCATCAGGTAGACGCGAGCGGTTCCCCCGTACCCGAAGGTCTCCCGCTCCTCGCGCCGCCGCGCTCGCCGCTCTCCCAGGCCCATGCCACACCTCCGTCCGATGGATGCGCGAAGCGCTCCCGCGTGTCAGCTGACGCGCGGCCCGCTTTCGCGTGTCAGCTGACGCGCGGACCGTAGAGTGACGACGTCTCGTGCGGGAGCTGTCCGTGCAGGGGATCGCCGGACATCCCGGCCGAGCCGGATCGCTCGTTCTGGTAGCGCAGTTCCTCGGCCGCCGACGACCAGCGCACGGTCAGCGCGAACAGCAGCACCGTGTCCAGCGCGATCATCAGCAGCGACCAGATCGGATAGGCGCCGAGCGACGCCACCTGAGCGACGGCGTGCAGGCCGACCACGATGATCGCGACGATCCGGGCCCAGGTCTTGCCGGCCAGCAGAAAGCCGCCCACCGCGAGCATCACGACGCCGAACACCACCAGGGTCCAGCCCCACGACGTCATGTCGACCAGCACGAAAGCATCCTCGGTGGCGACCACCCGCTCGTCGTCGAGCAGCGCGATGATCCCCTGGAGGATGTTGAACATGCTCGTCACGATCAAGATCGTGGCGGCGAAGGTCACCCATCCCGCCCACGCCCTACTACGCTCCTCGGCCATCCCAGGCATCCCATCTCGTCCGGACTCCCCCGCCTCGCGTCCATGCTCGCTCCGCCACCGCGGCCGGGTACCACCCCTGACGGATGAGTCGGCGCGACGACGGCTCGAATGTGAGCGAAAATCATTTTCGAGAGAGGTGATGGTTACCGATCGGACGGCAGGGGCAATGAGCTGCCACATGAGCTCCTTGTTGCTGCTTGCGCCCCCCGCGCACACCCGGCAACTGCTCATCTGGGACGTTAAGGGAAGCGACGACCTGCGACAGATACGCACCGGTCTGCACCGGCTCTTCGACATCGACGAGTGGCCCGCCGCATCGCCTTCGGCGGCCCCGCCAAAACCGACGCAGGACCGGACCGCGCAGGAGGAGGTCGCCCAGCGCATCGCGCTGGTGGCCACGGAGCTGGTCGGCAACGCGTTGCGGCACGGCCGGCCACCGGTCACCGTCCGGCTGCTCCGCGACCCCGACTCCTACATCATCGATGTCAGCGACCACGCCCCCGACGACGTCCCGGAGCACGCCGCCCCACGGGAGCACATCAGCGCCGGCGGGCGGGGCCTGTTGATCGCGCGCACCCTGGCACAACAACTGTGCTGGTATCGCGACGGGAACACCAAACACGTCTGGGCGTCCTTCCCGGCGCCGCACGATGTCGTACCCCTGTGCTAGACATGCCGGTTGTGGCTACCCCTTCGTTCACCATCTCCCTGCTCGCCGAACCCGGCGGCGTTCTGCGGGTGTGCCTGGCGGGCGAGTTCGACATGAGTGTCGGCGACGCCCTCACCGGCACCCTGGTGGAGGCGGCCCACCGGCCCGGGATCTCGCGAGTGATCGTGGATCTCGCGCACACCCGGCTGATCGACTCCCACGCCATCGCCGGCCTGGTCAGCGGCTACGAGGCGGCGACCCGGGCCGGCCGGGGCTTCACCGTGGTCAACGGCCGCGGCCTGGTGCAGAAAGTTCTCGACATCACCGGCCTGTCCGAGGTGCTCTGCGCCCCGCCGCCGGGCCACTGAGCCGGGCCGGCCATCCGCACAATGAATTCCTGGCCGCCTCCATATCACCTCACTTATCTGCATTCCGATATGGTCGATAAACATTGACGTATGTCTAATTGATGCTTAGCGTTCAGGCACGCACCCGGCGCGTGCCACACCCTGCGCGCGCCGACTCCTCCGCGTGAAAGGGCGTTGACCATGCTCCGAGGAGTACGTCGCACGACACTGGCTGTCACCACACTTCTCCTGCTCGCCCTCGCGGGCCCGCCGGCCACGGCGCACGACCCGGACACCCCGGAGGGCAAGGCCGAGCAGGCGGAGATGCTGCGCATCTACGAGCCCACCTGGCGCAGCGGTGAACGCCTCGCCGGCGCGCCGCTGACCTGCGTCAACGGCATGGTCGACAAGTATCCCTGCAAGAACGTCGACCTGCTCAGCTTCCTGCCGCAGTCCGCGCTGGGCGGCGGCGGCTCGTCGAGCATGTGGTACTGGACCGACACCCGCGACAGCAACGAGTACATCCTGTACTGCCGCTCCAACGGCGTGTCGTTCATCAACGTCACCGACCCCGGCAACCCGCGATACCTCGGCAATCTGCCGGCCGCGAATGGCGTCAGCTCATCGTGGTGCGACATCCGCACGTACCGCAATTACGCCTACATCGGCAAGGACTCCGTTTCGCACGGAATTCAGATCTTCGATCTCAACAAATTGCGCGGTGTGACGAACACGCAGACGTTCACCGCCGACGCCCGTTTCACCGGACTGACGAACAGCCACACCCTGTGGATCAATCAGAGCACAGGCTTCCTGTACGTCTCCGGCGCGAACACCTGCAGCAAAGGCCTGACCATCTACGACATCAAGACCCCGCTCAGCCTCAAGCAGGCGGCCTGTTACAACCGCGAGGTCTATTCGCACGAGTCGGTGGTGGTCAACTACGCCGGGCCGGACACCCGCTTCACCGGACGCGAGATCGCGTTCAACTACACCGGCCAGGGCAAGCGGTTCCAGATCCTCGACGTCACCGACAAGGCGAACATCAAGGTCCTGTCCAGCGTCACCCACCCCGGTGCCAGCTTCATCCACCAGGGCTTCGCCACCAGCGACTACAAGCACATGATCGTCAACGACGAGACGATCAGCACCCGTGGCGGCAGCCCGGAGTTCGTCTACAACATCGAACGGCTCGACGCCGCGCGGTACGTGGGCAAGGACGTCGCGGCGCGCGGCGAGTTCGTCAACCACAACGGCTACACGGTCGGCAACCGGCACTACCAGGCGGCGTACCGCGGCGGCCTGCGGATCCTCGACACCACCACCGCGGCCTCGGCCAAGCTGCCCGAGGTGGGCTATTTCGACGTCGACCCGGCCTCCAACGCCAGCGGCTACAGCGGCAGCTGGATGGCCCTGCCCTACCTGAAGAACGGCGTCGTCGCCGTGCAGAGCATCGGTGTGGGCCTGTTCCTGGTGCGGCCCACCGGCACGGCGGCCGTACGCTGACCAGTCAGAACGCCGGCGCGGACCACACGGTGCGCGCCGGCGCCGGCCTCAGCCGCCGCCTGACGGCGGCGGTGACACTCGCGGGGTTCCTCGGCGCCGCCTACCTGTTCGCCGACAGTCGCGGCCCGGCCGCGGTCCCGGCGCCGGTGGCGGCGGCACCCTCGCCGGTCGCCTATCACAGTGACGGCCTCTCCGACGCCTACGACGGCTTCCGCGCGGAGCCGCTGACCCTGCCCACCGGGCGCGGCACCGGCACGGTGTCCGTGCGCGTCACCGGCCCCGCCGGGACAGCCACCGACTTCCAGCAGGTCCACACCAAACAGATGCACATGTACGTGCTGCGCGACGACCTGTCCGGATATCAGCACCTGCACCCCGAGGTCGTCGACGGCGCCTGGACGGCGCCGGTGACCATCACCGACGGCGGCGCCTACCGGGTCTATCTCGAGTTCGTCCCGCACGGCCGCCCCGCCGCCGGCCCCACCGGCGCCGAGCCCACGGTTCTCGGCATACCGTTCGTCATCGCCGGCGACACCACGATGGTCCCGGTCCCCGCGCCGCGGGAGCGGGCCCGCTCCGGTCCCTACACCGTGCGCCGCCTCGACGGCACCGCCGACCTGGCCTCCGGCACCCCGGCGGCGCTCCAGTTCCAGGTGCTGCGCGACGGCCGCCCCGCGGTGCTCGAACCGTACCTCGGCGCGTACGCCCACCTGTCCAACTTCGAGGTGCGCACCCAGGGCCTCAAACACCTGCACCCGCTGCCCGCCGACGCCAACGGCGGTGCACCGGCCGACGGCGTCCTCGCCTTCCACGCCGCCTTCGCCGAACGCGGCGACAAGCGCCTGTTCCTCCAGTTCCGCGCCGGCGGCGGCGTACATCAGGTCGCCTTCACGCTGTTCACGACCTGACCGATTTCCGGAACCGGAAGCTATTGACCGGCCTCTATCGTGACCATGAAGATCACGTGGAGCCGCCAGCCCGATGGCGTGACGACACGAAGGGTCGACGACTATGCGTCGTAACCGTTCCCTTGCCCGGATCGGGGCCGCGTCCGGCCTCACCGTGCTTCTCCTCGTAATCTCCGCCGCACCGGCCTTCGCCGACCCACCCCGCAACCTCCCGCAGAACGCCGGCGGGTACGAGCAGTCGTTCTCCCCCGCCTACGACTACGACACCGACGGCTGTTACGCCACCTCGGCCATCGGCCCCGACGGCACGATCGCCACCGGGCTCAAGACGACCGGCGCGGTCAACGGCAGCTGCCGCGATCAGGTGGACCTCGACAACTCACAGACCTACGCCCGGTCGAAGTGCAACAGCGGCTGGTGCGCCATCGTGTACGCCAGCTACTTCGAGAAGGACCAGGCCGTCGCCGGCAGCGGCCTCGGCGGCCACCGGCACGACTGGGAACACGTCATCTCCTGGGTGAACCAGGCAACCAACCAGGCCGAGTACGTCAGCACGACCCAGCACAGCTCACAGAAGACCTACACCCGGTCGCAGGTGCGCTTCGACGGCAGCCACCCGAAGGTCGTCTATCACAAGGACGGCCTGTCCACTCACTTCTTCCGGCTCGCCAACAGCAACGACGAGCCGCCGGAGAACCACTACCACAACTGGCGTTACCCGCCGCTCGTCGACTGGACCGGCTATCCCAGCCTCGACCTGCGGAACAGGCTGATGGCAGCCGACTTCGGCTCGGCCACCATCAAGATCAAGGACGGCTCGTTCGAATACCTGCTCAACGCCGCCAAGCCGGCCGGCATCCCCTTCAACCCGTACGCGTAAGGGCCCGACCGGGCGGGGCTTCGCCCCTGAAGCCCCGCCCGCATCCGAACGCGGTCATCCCCCGCGGGTGATGCGGGCAGCGGCGACGCCGACATTGCATGAGGTGCCCCGGCCGGGTCAGGTCCCACGCCGGCGCTGCGGCGGATCCGCCGAGAGTTCAGCGGGTGCTCTCGCGGGCGACCAGGTGCGCGGTCGGCGCCTGGTAGACAGCGGGAGCCGCGCCGGCCATCGCGTCGAGCATGGCCCGGGCCGCCAGCTCGCCGATCCGGCCGACGTCGTGGCTCATCGCGGACAGCGGCGGCACGGCCAGCTGGCAGAGGTTGGAGTCGTCCCAGGCGACCACCGACATGTCGCGCGGCACCGCCACACCGCGTTCGCGCAGCTCGTCGAGCGCGGCGAGAGCCATCACGTCGTTGTCGCAGACGATCGCGGTGGGTCCGCCGGCGAGCAGTCCGGCCGTCTCGGCGCGGCCCGACTCGTACGAGTAATCGCCCTCACCGTGCAGCAGCCGCAGGCCGCGCGCGGTGGCCTCGGCCTCGGTCCCCTCGCGCCGCAGCTGGGTGTGCACGAACGACATCGGGCCGCTGATGTGCCCGATCACCGCGTGGCCGCGCTCGGCCAGGAAGCGGATCACCTCCCGGGCGAACCCGGCGTCGTCGGTCCACACCGTCGGCAGGCCGGACGCCGTCGACGGGGCGCCGATCACCACCGCGGGCAGCCCCAGCCGGTGCACCAGGGCCACCCGGTCGTCGTCGGGCGTCATGTCGACGATCACGACACCGTCGACCCGCTTGTCGGCGGCCCACCGCTCGTACGTCTCGTTCTCCGCCTCCCGGTCGGTGACGACCTTGACCAGGACGGACACTCCGGCGGGGGTGAGCACGCGCTCCAGCCCTTCGAGGAACTCGTGGTAATACGGCTCCTCGCCGAGCACCCGCGAGGCACGCGCCAGCACGAGCCCGACCCGCCGTTGTGCCTGTGTCACCGCTGCCTCCGGTCTGCCGCACCCAGGCGATACCGTACCGGCAAGGCCCCGCTCACCCGGGTGGGTACGCATTCGACATCAGTGGCGCCCGATGACCGACGCGAGGTCGGTGACCACCCACGGCGCCTTGACCGTCGCCGGGTCGAGCTCGACCGGTCCGCGCACGCGGACGACCGCCGACTCGCCGGGCAGCAGGGTGAGGAAGCCGCGGTCGGCGACTGCCCGCGGATGGATCCGGTCAGCCTGCACCAGCACGTCCCGGGCCAGGCTTTCCGCCTGAACACGCAGATCAAGACCGCCGGGCACCGGGTCGGCGGTCACCGTCAGGCCCGCGTCGGGATAGGGAAAGTCCCTGTCCGGTACGCCGAACCACAGCGCCCGCACCCCGTCGAGCTCGGCAACGAGGAGCTCTCCGGCACCGGCCGCTGTCACGTCTTGAGGGATCGGCACGGTGCGGACCTGCCGGGCGGGCACGTCGACGTGCACGGCCCACGCCGCCCGCAGTTCACCGGCCGCGGTACGCCGCTGCACGGCCAGGCGCCCGGACCAGGGCTGCGGGCTGTCGTTGAGCACCGCGACCACGAGGCCGTCGCCGCGCGGCTGCACGGTCAGACCGTGCGGCGCGTTCAGGGACTTGAGCTCGAAGTACAGCGGCTTGTACCGGCCCGCCCCGTCGATCGCCGCCCACGAGGTGACCGGCCACAGGTCGTTGAGCTGCCAGAGGATGGTGCCGCCGGTGTGCGGCCAGTGCGACCGCCAGTGCTCGACGCCGGTCCGGATGGCCCGTACCTGGTTGAGCTGGGTCAGGTAGTGCCAGGCTTCGGTGCCGGCCGGCTCACCGAAGTGCGGTGCCAGCCCGCGGGCCAGTTTGCCGTTGCCGTCCTCGGCCTTCTGGTGGTGCAGCACGCCCGGCGAGTCCGGCAGCATCGGGTCGTCGGAGACCGCTTCGCGCAGCGTGGTCCACGCGGGCGGCGCCTGCCAGCCGAACTCCGCGACGAACCGGGGTGCCGAGTCGCGGTAGTTGACGTAGTCCTCGCGGTTCCACACCTCCCACGAGTGGAACGTGCCGTGCCCGGTGTCGTTGGGCGGGTGCTCCCACGAGCCCGACCAGGGGCTCCCGGCCTGGTAGGGGCGGGACGGGTCGAGTTCGGCGACGATCCGCGGCAGCGTCTCCAGGTAGTACCGCTCGCCCCAGGTGAGGTCGCCGCCCTCCTCCTCGTCCCAGCGCATCGCGCCGTGCAACCACAGGTTCTCGTTGTTGCCGCTCCAGGTGATCAGGCTGGGGTGCGGGGCGAGGCGGGTCACGTTCTCCCGGGCCTCGGCGACGACCTCCGAGTACAGCGGCTCCTCCTCGGGATAGCAGGCGCAGGCGAACAGGAAGTCCTGCCAGACCATCAGGCCCAGTTCGTCGCAGGTGTCGTAGAAGGCGCGGTCCTCGTACAGACCGCCGCCCCAGACGCGGATCAGGTTGACGCCGGCGTCGGCGGCCTCCCGCAGCCGGTGCTCGTAGCGCTGCCGGGTCATCCGGGACGGGAAGATGTCGTCGGGGATCCAGTTGACACCCTTGATCAGCACCGGCTCGCCGTTGACCTCGATCAGGAAGCGGGAGCCGGCCGTGTCCGGGCCGCTGTCGATGGCCACGCTGCGGAAGCCGGTGCGCCGCTGCCACGAGTCCAGGAGCACGTCTCCGGCGAGCAGTTCGACGGTGAGGTCGTACAGGACGGGCTGTCCGTAATTGATCGGAGCCCACGGTCGTACGCCCGCCATGGTCCTGTCGAGATGCCACCGCGACTCGCCGGGCGGCATCTCACCGCGCGCCACCTCGCGGCCGTCGAGGGAAACCCGCACGGTGAGCGGTGTGTCGTGGAGGCGCTCGGCCTCGATGGTCAGGTCGAGGTGCCCCTCGGTGCCGGTCCAGGTCGCGAGGGGGCGGACCGTGGCGAGGCGGGCGACGCTCCAGGCCTCCAGGCGGACCGGCCGCCAGATGCCGGCGGTGACCAGCGTCGGGCCCCAGTCCCAGCCGAAGCCGCACGCCATCTTGCGGATGAAGTTGAACGGCTCGGGATAGGCGTTGGCGCGCGGACCGAGCAGGTCGCGGACGCGTTCCGCCTCGGTGTAGGCCGAGGTGAAACGCACGGTGAGCGGCTGTGGGGTGCCGTCGAGCAGGGCCGTGACGTCGTAGCGATAGCTGCGGTGCATGTTGCGGGTCGTGCCGAGGGTGGCGCCGCCGAGTTCAACGGCCGCCACCGTGTCGAGGCCGTCGAAGACCAGGTCGACGCGCTCGTGCGCCGGTCCGGTCCAGGCGATCTCCCGGGTGTAGTGCCAGTCGGTGCGACCGACCCAGGCGACCGCCTTCTCGTTGTCGTCCTGGAACGGGTCCGGCAGCCGGCCGTCGTTGATCAGGTCGACGTGGACACAACCCGGGACCACCGCCGGAATGGCGATGTCGTCCGTCTTCTGGCGCAGTTCCCAGGCGCCGCCGAGGTCTTCGAGGTGCAGCATGGTGACGTCCTTCGTCATTTGGTGGCTCCGGCGGTGATGCCGTTGTAGATGAAGCGCTGCAGCAGCAGGAAGATCACGACGGTCGGCAGGAGGACGATCATCGTGCAGGCGGCGATCGTCTCCCACTGCGCTCCGTAGGGGCCCTTGAAGCGGAACAGCGCGGTGGAGATGACGGTGAGATCGGGCGATCGCAGATAGAGGAAGGGGATGTAGAACTCGTTGTAGATCGCGATGCCCTTGATGATCACCACGGTGGCGATGGCCGGTTTCATCAGCGGCAGGATGATCCGGCGGTAGATGGTGAACCGGTTCGCGCCGTCGATCATCGCGGCCTGGTCCAGGCTCTGCGGGATCGACTGCATGAACTGGATGAAGATGTAGATGGACACGATGTCGGTGCCCAGGAACAGGACGATCGCCGACCACTGGGTGTTGACCAGGCCCATCGACTTGACGATCTGATAGGTGGCGACCTGCGTGGTGACGCCGGGGACGAGCGCGGCGACCAGGAACAGGCCGAGGACCAGGCGTTTGAAGGGAAAGGCGAAACGGCTTATCGCGTACGCGGCCAGGGTGCCCACCGCAACCGTGCCGGTCAGGGACACGACCAGGATGATCGTGGTGTTGACGAACCCGCGCAGCATGTTCCCGCCGGTCCAGGCGGTGGCGAAGTTGTCGAGGTTGAACCAGTTCCGCGGCGGGGTGAGCGGGCCGGTGGCGTTGTACTCGGCCGACGTCTTGAGGGCGGCGAAGAGGACGACGACGAGCGGGATGAGGACCACGAGCGAGGCCAGCACGAGGGAGGCGTACTTCGCGGTGCGAGCGACCTGGGTCATGACAGGGTCACCTCTTCGTCGGGCAGGACCCGGCGCTGGATCCAGGTGAGCAGCAGGACGATCAGCAGCAGCACGACCGCCATGGCCGAGGCCAGGCCGATCTGCCGGAATTGAAAGGCTGTCTGGTACGCCTGGATGACGAACGTGCCGGTGCCGTTCGCGCCGCCGGTCATGATGAACGGGATCTCGAAGACCGCGAGGCTGCCGGAGATCGCCAGGATGAAGGACAGGCTGATGATGCGCCGGATGCCGGGGGCGATGATGTGCCGGAACTGGTGCCACCGGTTCGCGCCGTCGATGTCGGCCGCCTCGTAGATCTCGCCGGGTATCGACTGGATCGCGCCGAGGAACAGCACGAAGTTGAGCCCGGTGAACCGCCACACCGATGTGCCGGCGAGGGAGAGGTTCGCGATGTCCGGGTCGCCCAGCCAGTACCGGGTGTGCTCGCCGAGCCCGAACGCCCGCAGCATCGTGTCCAGGGTGCCGTCGGGCTGGAACAGGTAGAGGAAGACGAAGCCGACCGCGACGCCGTTGAGCAGGTACGGGAAGAACAGGATGCCCTTGAACAGGTTCTTGAAGCGGACGTTGAACGAGAGCACGACGGCGAAGTAGAGGGCGATCGCGATCTGCGCGAACGACGCTGCGAAGTAGTAGAGGCTGACCACGAAGACGCGCCAGTACCGTTCGTCGGTGAAGACCCGCACGTAGTTGTCGAGGCCGGCCGGGTCCATGGTGACGTCGAGGCCGTCCCACTTGTGGAAGCTGTAGAACAGCATGTTGGCGACCGGCACATAGGTGAACGTGATCAGCAGGATCAGCGCGGGCGCCAGGTACCACCACGGGCTCTGCCACAGCCGGCGCCGGGTGCGCCGGCCGGTCGCCCGGGCCGCCGTGACGGCGGTCCGGGTGCCGGGGACGACGCGAGTGGTCATTTCATGACCTGCGACTGGGCCGCGCTCCACCGCTTGTTCAGCTCGGCGAAGTAGGTGTCCTTGTCGCCCTCGGCCGCACCGCGGGCGATGTCGACGAGCTTCTGCCGGTAGATCTCGCCCTTCAGGTCGATCTCCGACTCCTTGATGATCTCGTCTTCCTTGCCGGGGTTGGCTGTCGCCGCCGGTACCTCCATCAGCTCGACGCCGGTGGCGGTGAAGGCCTGCAGGCCCGCGGGCAGCGGCTGGCTGATCGCCGGCGGGATGGCCTGCTGGCCGGTGGCGAAGCCGGACTCGTTGACGAACCAGTCGAGGAACGCCTTCGCTGTCGCCTTGTTCGGCGAGTTCTTGCTGACGGCGGCGAGCTTGTCGCCGTCGATGGCGGCGTGGAACTTGCCGCCGGTCTGGTACGGGAACGGCCAGAAGCCGATGTCCTCGGGGTTGGCGCCGGCGGCCTTGGCGGCGTCCTGCATCTGCGGGACGGCCCAGGAGCCGAGCAGCATGGTCGCGACCTTGCCGGTGGCGATCATCGGCTTGGAGCTTTCCCAGTTGGTCGTCAGCGGGTCGTTCTCGCTGAGTTTCCGGTTCACGATGTCGTAGAGCAGGCCGTCGGTGACGTACTGGATCTTGCCGGGCTGCCAGGGGCCGGTGTCTGCCGGGAAGGCGTCGTTGATCGCCGGGTCGGCCAGGACGGCACGGTGGTTGTTCCACTCGCTCAGCGGCCAGGCGTCCTTGTAGTTGGTGTAGTACGGGGTGGCATCGGTCTTGCCGGCGATGGCTTCGAGCCCGGCGAGGAACTCCTCGGGTGTCTTCGGCGGTGCGGTGACACCGGCCTGTGCCCAGATCCGCTTGTTGATGACGAAGCCCTTGGCGATGCCGCCCAGCGACAGCCCGTACACGTTGCCCTCGTAGGTGGCCGGGCCGGTGAACCGGTATTTCGCCGACAGGTCGGCGCCGGTGCCGAGCGGCTCGAAGAACTGGCTGTACTGGTCGAGGGCGACGGTGCCGGGGATCAGCAGCACGTCGCCGTAGTCACCGCCGCTGAGCTGGGTGGTGACGTCGTTGTCGTAGTTCGTCACGCCCTCGAAGGTGACCTCGGTGCCGGGGTGCCCGGCCTCGAAGGCGGCGGCGTACTCCTTGAACGTGGTGTCGACCAGGTCGGTGCGGTTGGTCAGGACGGTGATGGAGCCCTTGACGTCGCCGGAGAGGTCGCCGGTGTCCTCGTTGCCGGCGCCGCCGGTGCAGCCGGACGTCAGGGCGAGCGCGGCGGCAGCGCCGATGCCGATGAGGTGCCTTCTATTGATCATGCCGGGATCCGTCCGCTGAGGGGAATCGGGGCGGGTGCGTCACCGCCCGGTGGAGCGCCCAGCATGAGACGGCCGTTACAGCCGTGTCAAGGTTAGATTACTAATTTATTTTTGACCCGGAGCCTTGCCGTCGAAGCTCACCGTGGCGTCTCCTTGGTTCCGGCCGGGACAGGTAAGTTAGCGGCGGCCCATCGGCACACGAACCGGAGACACCCCGCTATGGCTCGTCGAGAAGCACCCGCAGCCGGACCGGGAAGTCGCGCTCTGATCGTCGACGTCGTCCGGTCCTCAGTGGCCATCAGCCGGGTCGAGCTCGCCGAGCTGACCGGGCTCACCCAGCCGTCGATCTCCAACATCGTCCGCGACCTGATCGCCGACGGCATCATCCACGAGATCGGCTCGACCGACTCCGTGCTGGGCCGGCGCCGCAAGCTCATCGCGATCAGCCCGGCCAACCGGTTCGGCGTCGGCTTCAACCTCGGGCCGGACACGGTCACCTGCGTGGCGATCGACCTGACCGGCGGGGTGGTCGGGCGCGAGGTGGTGCCGCGGCTGCCCGGCGAGGTGTGGGGGGCCGATCGGCTGGCCGAGCGGTTCGAGGACTTCACCGGTGGGCTGGCGCTGCCGCGCGACCGCATCGAGGGTCTGGCGATCGTGACACCCTTCTCGCAGGCCGAAGATCACGCTGCCGGTGAGGTGCGGGCCGAGCTGGAGAAGCGGCTGGGTGCGCCGGTGCTGATGGAGAACGACGCGGCGGCCGCGGCGCTCGGCGAGTTCTGGAGCCGGCGGGTGTCGCGGGAGCAGGCGTTCGGGTGCATCTACCTGTCCACCGGGATCGGTGCCGGGTTCGTGTTCGGCGGTGCGCTGTACCGCGGGGCGAGCTTCGGTGCCGGGGAACTCGGTCACGTGTCGATCGACTACGCGGGGCGGCCCTGCCCGTGCGGCAACCTCGGGTGCGTGGAGCAGTACTCGTCGATGCGTGCGGTGGTGGTGGCCGCCCGCGAGCATGCTGACCTGCGGGGACGGCTGCCGCTGGACGGCAGCGAGTCGAGTGCGTACGACGCCGTTGCCCGGGCCGCGGTCAACGGCGACTCGGAGGCGTACCGGGTGCTGGACCAGGCCGCCGAGCGACTGAGCGTGGCCGCGACGTCCATGGTGAACCTGCTGGATCTCGGCCGGCTCGTGCTCACCGGGCCGGGCGTCGCACGGGCCGGATCGATCTTCGCCCGCCGGTTGCGCGCTCATCTCGGCCGGACCGCGCACTCCCGGCAGCGGCACAGCGTGTCCGTGGAGCTCTCGGCCCAGCCCCGGGACGCGGCCGGCATCGGCGCCGCCGCACTGGTGGTTCAGGCGTCCGTCGCCCCCGGCCACACTCCGGGCCAGACCGTCTGACTCCAGCGGTCGCAACATCGAGGGCCGCTCGATCACCGCTCGAAACTTAAATTATTAATGCACCTATTGACACGTCCGTAATAGGTCCCCGAAGCTGACGTCACGAAAGCCGTACCCCCCGAAGGAGGACCGCCTCCCATGAAGATCCCCATCCGCGTGCTGACCGCCTCCGTCCTGATCGCGGGCGCCGCCGTCGCCGTCGTCACCCCGGCACAGGCGTTCCCCGCGACGCCCAAACAGACCGTGATCAACTACCTGAAGGCGATCACCGGGAAGAACATCGTCAGCGGCCAGCACAACAAGGAACCCGCCTCCGCCCCCGGCCAGTACACCCAGCAGGTCCGCGACATCACCGGCCAGTACCCCGGCCTGTGGGGCGGCGACATGATGTTCAACGCCGCCGACGTCAACAACCGCCAGCGGGTCGTCGACCAGGCCAAGACCGAATGGGCCAACGGCTCGCTCGTCGCCCTGACCTGGCACGCCTGCTCCCCCACCGTCGGCGCCACCTGCAACTTCGACGGCGGCGTGAAGACCAGCATCAGCAACACCCAGTTCCAGCAGATCGTCACCGGCGGCACCAGCCTCAACACCACCTGGCGCAGCCGGATGGCTGCCGTCGTCCCCTACCTCAGGCAGCTGCGGGACGCCGGTGTCCCGGTGCTCTGGCGTCCGTTCCACGAGATGAACGAGACCTGGAACTGGTGGGGCGGACGGCCCGGCGCGAACGGCGGCGCGAAGATCTACCAGCAGATGAGGGACTACTTCGACAGCCAGGGCCTGACCAACCTGATCTGGGTGTGGAACGTCCAGGACAACCCGGCCGGCGGCTGGTCGAACTACTACCCCGGCAGCAACTACGTCGACGTGGTGTCCCTCGACGCCTGGTACAAGAACCACCCGTCGAGCGGCGACTACCAGCAGATCCAGTCGATCGCCGCGGGCAAGCCCATCGCCATCGCCGAGATGGGCAAGGTGCCCACGGCGGCGCTGCTCGACAGCCAGCCCCGGTGGGCGTACTTCATGATCTGGTCCGAACAGCTGCGCGGCAGCAACAGCAACACGGAGATCCAGAACGCGTACTTCCTGCCCCGGGTCCTCAACCAGGGCGAGGTCAGGTTCTAGTCAATCCCGGTCAGTCACGCGCCGCTCGTCACCGCGACGGGCGGCGCGTGCCTGTGTAAACAGAGAAACCGGTGACCTTGGGCGGTGGAGTCAGAACTCGCCGCGACCATCGGCGTCAGCCGGACACCGGTGCGCGAGGCGCTGCGCCGCCTGCACGCCGAGGGCCTGGTCGACTGGGCGGCCAACCGGGGTGCGACCATGCCGGCCTGGAGTGACCAGGACCTCGAGGAGATCTTCGAGCTGCGGGCACTGCTTGAGACGCCGCTGGTCAATCGGACCTTCCGCCGGTACGACGACGCGGCGATGGCGCGCAGTATGTCGCATCATCGGGAGTTGATCGCCGCGTTCGAGGCGGGGGATCGGGCCTGGGCCGGGTCGGTGATGCGGGCGCACATTCTGGCTGCCCGGTCGACGCTGGGTGCCGCCTGAGGTGGACGGGCCTGGCCGGCGTTCCCGGCCAGGCCCGATCGCTGTCTCACGCCGGCTTCAGAGTGGCGAGCTACTTCATGTTGGCGATGACGAACGGGCCGTGGCCGCGCAGGTAGTTGTTCCAGCCGCCGGTGACCGGGGCGCCCGGGGACAGCAGGTTGGTGGTGTCGGTGCCGACGTCGAGTTTCCAGGCGGTCCAGGAGATGCCGTTGGCCTTCATCCAGTCGATCCACGCCTGTGCCTCGGACTGGCAGACGACGCCGTCGAGGCCGCCGTCAGCGTGGCTGGCACCCCACTCGGTGACGAACAGTGCCAGGCCGGCCCGGATCGCGGTGTCGGCCTTGGCGCGCAGCGAGGCGCCGTGCGTGCAGGAGTAGAAGTGCAGCGTGTACATCAGGTTCGTGCCGGACAGCGGGCTGCTCGCGGCCACGTCGACGTCCTGTGACCAGGTGGGTGTGCCCAGCACGATGATGTTGTCCGGGTCGTTCTGGCGGATCGCGGTCACGACGGCCTGGTGGTAGGGCTTGATGACGTTGGCCCAGCTGACCTGCAGCGGCTCGTTGTAGGGCTCCCAGATGACGTTCGGCAGGTGGCCGTACCGGCGGGCCAGGTCGGTGAAGAACGCGACCGACTGCGAGCGGTGGTTCTCCGCCACGTGGTCGTGCCAGTCGACGATCACGTACACCCCGGCGGTGACCGCGTTGTTGATGATCGTCTCGACCTGGCCGCGGGCCTTTGCCGGGTTGCTCAGGTAGGCGCCTTCCGGCTCCACGCCCATGGCGGCCCTGACGACCTGAAGGTTCCAGTTGTCGCGCATCCAGGTCAGGGCCGAGAGGTTCTCCGCGTACGGCTGGGTCTCCCAGTTCAGCCACATGCTGCTGATGCCGCGCAGCTGGATCCGGTTGCCGTTCTTGTCGCACATGGCGACGCCGCACACCCGCAGCTGCCCGTGCTGTGCCACCGGAGTTCCGCCGGGGGCGGACGGCGAGGTGGACGGCGAAGTGGACGGGGAGGACGACGGCGAGGTGGACGGCGACGGCCGGGTGCTGGTCGGTGAGGTGGTCGGGGTGCCGCCACCACCGCAGGAGGCGCCGTCGATCGTGCAGCCGGTGGGGGTGCCGCTGCCGTTGACGATGAATCCGAAGGAGGTCGAGGCGCCGGCGGCGAGGGAGCCGTTCCAGGCGACGTTGGTGAACGTGTACCGGTTTCCGGATGCCGTCGACTGCGCATTCCAGGAATTGCTGACCGTTGAGCCCGACGGCAGGTCGAACTGCACCCGCCACGACGTCATCGCGGCCGAGGTGTTGTTCGTGACGGTGAATTTGCCCTCGTAACCGCCGTTCCAGCTGTTGGCGACGGTGAATTGGGCGGCGGCCGCACTCGCTGGTAAGGCGGTGAGGATCAGCGCGGCGATGAGCGCGCCGGCGACCGAGAGCACCGTGGTGATCTTGAGTCTTTTCATGAGGGTCCGCTTCGCTGTGGGGATGAGGGGAAGGGGATGCAGCGCCTGCATAGACGTGCGTCGAACGATATTCGGGAGCGCTCCCACGGTCAAACCGGGGCGAGAAGGGAACCACAACCTGGAAAGGTTCCACGCCATTTGAAAAGTGCCGGGAAATGGTTACGCCGCTGCGGCCCACTACCACGTCGTCAGGAGCAGGTGGTTCACCACGAGTGCCACCACCGCCTGCGCGACGAGCCATGCGCGGCGATCGGCGGGCGGGATCAGGGCCGCGCCGGCCATCAGCCAGACGGCGAAGGGCAGCCAGATCCGTTCGACCTCGGCTTTGCTGTAGCCGGACAGGTCGGCGGCGACGATCGCGGCCGCGGCGGCGAGGGTCAGCACCCAGGAGACGTTCGCGGCGCGTGGCTGCCGGGGAGAGACGGTGCTGAGGACCGCGCGGCGGAGGTGCACGGCGGCGGCGGGACCGGCGGCGACGGTCATCAGCGCGAGGTTCGCCCAGGCCCAGAAGGCGTACGCGCGGTCGGCGGCGATGCCCTGGTAATAGCGTTCGATGACGAGGTGGTAGCCGGTGAGCCAGGAGAATCCGGCGGTCGTGAACGCGGCCACCACCGGCGCGGCCCCCGCGAACGCCCATCCGGCGGTGCGCCGGTGCCGGCCCAGCAGGACGACAGCCAGCGCGATCGGGGCCATCAGGACGAGCCCGTAGGACAGGTAGCAGCCGAAGGCCAGCAGGGCTCCGCCGGCGAGCGCACCGATGGCACGCCCGCGGGTGACGCCGTACGCCAGCATGGTGATGCCGGTGGCGGTCACCCCGGCGAACAGCCCGTCGGCCGACACCCCCGCCCAGACGGCACCGGGGAACAGCACGGCGAAGGGCAGCACGGTGCGGGCCGTCTCGTCGGTGCCGAGCAGGCGTACGGTGTGCGGCACGGCGACCGCGACGAGCGCCGCCGTCAGGATGCAGAGGACACCGGCCCAGCCGCCGCCGCTGAGCCCGGCCCGGTCCAGCCAGACGAACACGAGCAGCGCGCCCGGCGGGTGACCGGACACATGCGTGGTCCAGGAGTCCGGCTGGAAGTCGAGGATCCGCGTGGTGAAGGTGCCCAGCATGGCGGGGATGTCGGTGACGCCGGGAACCTCGTGCAGGTATTCGTGGTCGGTGGTCAGCCGGCCGGCGACGCCGCGCTGCCAGCCGTCGATCAGGGCGAGCGACAGCGTCCAGGCCACGGCGGTGGCGTAGGAGAGGGCGAGCAGCGGGCGCCAGGACAGCCGGGCCGCCAACGCGGGTCCCCGCTGACAGACCAGCACGGCCACCAGCAGGGCCGATGGGGTGCCGGGACCGATGTGGGGCAGCCAGTGCGCGAACAGGGGTGCCGCGCTGGCGTGCACCGGACGTCCCAGCAGGTGCAGGATCCCGCCGGTGACGGCGGCGACCGCGAGCAAGCAGCAGGCGGCACCGGCGGCGATCAGATCGGCGCGAGCCAGACGGTGCCGGACCCGGACTCTCATCCGCGCAGCGGTGCGGAGGCGAACTCGGTGACCCCGTCGGCGAGGCCCACCGCGGCCTTGAACCCGAGTTCGGTCTCGGCCCGCCGCGGCGAGGCGACCACATGGCGTACGTCGCCGAGCCGGAACTCGCCGGTCACCACCGGGGACGGGCCCCCGGCCGCGCGGGCGAGTTCGGCGGCCATCTCCCCGACGGTGGCGGGACGGCCGGAGGCGATGTTGTACGCCCGCCAGCCGGTACGCGTACCCGTCGCCACCAGCGCGGCGAGGTTGGCCGCCGCCACGTCACGGACGTGCACGAAGTCGCGGCGCTGGCCGCCGTCCTCGAACACCCGCGGTGCCCGCCCGGCCTCCAGCGCCGACCGGAAGATCGCCGCGACCCCGCTGTACGGGGTGTCCCGCGGCATGCCCGGCCCGTACACGTTGTGATAGCGCAACGCCACCACTGTCGCGCCGGTCTGCCGAGCCCAGGCGGCGGTGAGGTGTTCCTGGGCGACCTTGGTGGCGGCGTACACGCTGCGCGGATCCAGTGCGGCGTCCTCACCCACGAGCCCCGGCCGTACGGCGGCACCGCAGATCGGGCAGGCCGGTTCGAAGCGGCCGGCGGCCAGGTCGGCGACGGTTCGCGCGGCGGGGCGTACCGGGCCGTGCTCGGGACAGGCGTAGGCGCCCTCGCCGTAGACGACCATCGAGCCGGCGAGGACCAGCCGGCCGACGCCCGCGCGGGCCATCTCGGCGAGCAGGACCGCGGTGCCGAGGTCGTTGCAGCGCACGTACTCCGGCAGGTCGTCGAGGTCGACACCGAGCCCGACCATGGCGGCCTGATGGATCACCACGTCGACACCGCTCAGCGCGCCGGCGACGGCGGTCCGGTCGGTGAGGTCGGCCCGGTTCAGCGGTGCCCCGGCCAGGTGGTCCGGCAGTGGTGTGCGGTGGGCGCCGGGATGCCCGGAGTCGAGGATGGTCACGTGGTGGCTCGCGCCGAGCAGGGCGGTCACGACATGGGTTCCGATGAAACCGGCTCCGCCGGTCACGAGTACGTGGGTCACGGCGCCGACCGTAGGACCGAACCACGGCTTGCGGCGCCGGTCGCGGTGAGCCGTCAGCGGTTCGTAAGGTTTGCCGGGTCACGTCACCGTTCCGTAAGGGTTCGTCATCGGCGGGTAAGGATTTGCGGGCCGATTCGCGGCTAGCGTCCGGCGCCATGACCGATGTGGTTCTTCCCTGCCGGAACGAGGCTGCGGCCCTGCCGGATCTCCTGGCCCGGATGCCGGCCGGCTACCGGCCCCTCGTGGTGGACAACGGTTCGACCGACGGCTCCGCCGAGGTGGCGCGGGCGTACGGCGCCGAGGTGATCAGCGTGGCCGAACCCGGGTACGGCGCGGCCGTGCACGCCGGTGTGGTCGCGGCGAACCCGGCCGACGGCGTCGTCTGCGTGATGGACGCCGACGGCTCCTTCGACCCGGCGCAGCTGCCCCGGGTGGCCGCTCCGGTCCTGGCCGGTACGGCGCAGCTGGGCACCGGTCGGCGCCGCCCGGCGGTGCGCGGAGCGTGGCCGCTGCACGCCCGGATCGCCAACGCCGTGCTGGCCCGCCGGTTGCGGCGCTCGAGCGGCCTGCCGGTGTACGACATCGGGCCGATCCGGGCCGTCCGCCGCGACGACCTGC
The DNA here is from genome assembly GCF_042666575.1 of Actinoplanes sp. GCM10030250. Classification (NCBI taxonomy): domain Bacteria; kingdom Bacillati; phylum Actinomycetota; class Actinomycetes; order Micromonosporales; family Micromonosporaceae; genus Actinoplanes; species Actinoplanes sp. GCM10030250. The sequence continues at coordinate 69,716 of NZ_JBHTDO010000006.1, forward strand.
TGACCCTGGAACTGCGGGACCGCCGGTTCGGTTACCCGCTGGAACTGCTGATCGCGGCCGGGCGGGCCGGCTGGCGGGTGGTGGAGGTCGACGTCGACTACCACCCGCGGGCGGCGGGCACCCGCTCGAAGGTGACCGGCACCGTGCTCGGCACCGTCCGCGCGGTCCGCGACATGAGCGCGGTGCTGGCCCGGTGAGCGCCCCGCAGATCCTGGTGCTGGCGAAGGCACCGGTCCCCGGCCGGGTCAAGACGCGGCTCTGCCCACCCTGTACTCCGGAGCAGGCGGCACGGGTCGCCGCCGCCGCGCTGGCCGACACCCTGGACACCGTGACCAGGACCGCCGCCGGTTCCCGTGTCCTGGTCGTCGACGGTGATCACCCCGCCCCGCCCGGCTGGGTGTCGCTCCCCCAGCGAGGCGGGCCGCTCAGCGACCGGCTCGCCGACGCCTTCGCGGACACCGGAACAACGGGCGCCGCCACGGTCCTGATCGGCATGGACACTCCGCAGCTCACCGCCGGTCTCCTCGACACGATTCTGGAGCTTTTGCGTACGGCGGACGGGCCGGACGCGGTCCTCGGCCCGGCCGTCGACGGCGGCTGGTGGGCGCTCGGCCTGCGCGACGCCCGCCATGCCACGGTCCTGCGTACGGTCCCGACGTCCCTGACCACTACCGGACAGCAGACCCTGACCGCGCTACGCCGTCGCGGCTTGCGGGTCGGCCTGCTGCCCCGGCTGCGTGACGTGGACACCGCGGCCGACGCCCGTACGGTGGCCGCGGCGTGCCCGCCGGAGAGCCGGTTCGCCGCCGCCGTCGCCGCCGAGGTGCCGTCGATCGCGGCGGTGGCCCGATGAACGCCGTCGCGGTGTTCGACACCGCCATCAGCCGGGCCGCGGCGGGAGTCCCGGCCGCGTTCACGGCCCGTCACCCCAGCGGCGGTGTGCTCCGGTTCGACCCGGCCGCCTGGTGCCGGGACACGATCGCCGGGGACGCCGGGCTGCTCGAACGCTGCACCGGACCGACCCTCGACGTCGGCTGCGGTCCCGGCCGGCTCACCGGTGCGCTGATCGGCGCCGGACGGCCGGCGCTCGGCATCGACGTCAGCGCCGCCGCGGTGCGCCTGGCACACAGCCGTGGCGCGGTCGCGCTGCAACGCGACGTCTTCGGCCCGGTGCCCGGCACCGGCCGCTGGCAGCACCTGCTGCTGGCCGACGGCAACATCGGCATCGGCGGTAACCCGCGCCGGTTGCTGGCCCGCTGCGGCGCGCTGCTGGGAGCCGGCGGCCGGCTGCACGCGGAGCTGGCGCCGCCCGGCACCCCCGCCTGGTCCGGTATCGCCACGGTGCACGCTCCGGGCGGCGCGGGCAGTCCGCTGCGCTGGGCGTGTGTCCCCCTCGACGACCTGCCCGCCCTGGCCGCGGCCACCGCGTTGCGCATCGTCGACACCTGGGCGGAGGCCGGCCGGTGGTTCGCCACCCTGACCGCCCGGTGACCGGCGGCCGGACGCTGCCGCGGCGGCTCGCCCGCTGGTGGTCGGTGCCGCTGCCGGTGCCCCCGGCGGCAGCGCGCCGCGGGCCGTGGCGACCCGGCGCGTTCCCGTCGGCGGTCCGCTCGGCCCGGCTGACCAGCCTGCTCGGTGTCGCGCTCGGTGTCGCGTTCGCCGTCTGCTTCTTCACCGGGCTGCTCAGCCATCTCATCCAGCATCCGCCGGCCTGGTTCGGGTGGCCGTCGCGCCCGGTGGGGCTCTACCGGTTCACCCAGGGTCTGCACGTGGCCACCGGCCTGGCCTCGGTGCCGCTGCTCGGCGCCAAGCTCTGGTCGGTGTACCCGCGTCTGTTCACTTGGCCGCCGGTCCGGTCGCTCGCCCACGCGGCCGAACGTGGGAGCGTCGCGGTGCTGGTCGCGGCCGCACTGTTCCAGGTCGTGGGCGGTGTCCTGAACATCTCCCGCTGGTATGCGCCGATGCCGTTCTTCTTCACCGCGGGGCACTACTGGGTGGCGTGGCTGGCCATCGGTGCGCTGGTGATGCACGTCGGCGTACAGCTGCCTGTTGTTCGTGCCGGTCTCCTGCGCCCGGCGCCGCAGCCGCGTCAGGACACGCTGAGCCGGCGGGGGTTGCTCGGTGGGGTCGCTGCCGCGGCCGGGCTGATCACCCTGACCACTGTGGGTCAGACTGTTCGGCCGCTTTCTGGCCTTGCGGTGCTGGCGCCGCGCCGCCCGGATGTGGGCCCTCAGGGTTTGCCGGTCAACAAGACCGCGAGCAAGGCAGGGGTACGGGCCATGGCGCTGGACTCGTCCTATCGGCTCGTCGTCATCGGGCCTGGCCGGCGCGCTGACCTGGAGCTGGGTGCGCTTCATGCCCTCGCGCAGCACACCGTGGAGCTGCCGATCGCCTGTGTGGAGGGGTGGAGCGCTACCGGGTGGTGGACCGGTGTGCGGCTGAGTGACCTGGTGGCGCTGGTGGGTGTCGACCCCGGCCGGGCGGCGGTGGAGGTGGAGTCGCTGGAGGCGGCCGGCCGGTATCGCACGTCGGCTGTCGCGCCGGCGCACGTGCGTGATCCGCTGACGCTGGTGGCGCTGCGGCTCAACGATGCGCCTCTGCACGTGGACCACGGGTATCCGGCGCGGCTGATCGCGCCGAACCGGCCGGGTGTGTTGCAGACCAAATGGCTGAGCCGAATCACCGTACGGGAGTCCCGGTGAGTATCCGGGCGGTTCTTGTCGTCGTAGGCGTACTCCTGATGGGTTATGCCGCAGCCGGCGCGCTGACCGATCCTGATCTCGCACCGGCGGGTGTGCTGCTGTTCCTGGCCGGCGCCATGGCCGTGCACGACGTCGTCTGGATGGCGGCCGTCCTGGCCGCCGGAGTCGTGATCACCCGGCTGGTCCCCCGCCGGCACCGGCTGGTGGCGCGTGCCGCCGCGATCAGTGCCGCAGCTGTCACGTTCGTGGCGTTCCCGCTCGTTCTCGGCGCCGGCCGGCCCGCGGACAACCCGTCGGTGCTGCCGCTGCCCTACGGCCGCAACCTCGCCGCCGTCCTGCTCGTCCTCGCCGCGGTGGCCGTGCTGACCTCCTGGTCGGCGGCCCGCCGTAAGGGTTCTGAAAGATCCGCCGAGGGTGGAGCCGGACCCTCGGCTCGGTAGCGTGGGCGGATGGGACATCGGGTGCTGGTGGTCGACGACGACCCGACGGTCAGTGACGTCGTGCGGCGTTATCTGGAGCAGGCGGGATGTGAGGTCCGGCTGGCCGCCGACGGTGCCGACGGTCTCGCCGCGGTCGCCGCCCAGCGGCCCGACCTGGTGGTGCTCGACCTGATGATGCCTGGCATCGACGGTCTCGAGGTGTGCCGGCGGCTGCGCAGGCAGCTCCCCGACCTGCCGGTCGTCATGCTCACCGCCCTCGGCGAGGAGGCCGACCGTGTGCTCGGGCTGGAGGTCGGCGCCGACGACTACGTGACCAAGCCGTTCTCCCCGAGGGAGCTCGTGCTGCGGATCCGCTCGGTGCTGCGCCGCACCGCGCCCGCCGCCCACCCCTCCGCGCCCTCCGCCCAGGCGCGGCTGACCGACGCGGAGCTGGCCGTCGACACCGCGCGGCGCATCGCCGAGCTGGGCGGTGCGACGCTGTCGCTGACGGTCCGGGAGTTCGATCTGCTGGTCTTCCTGATGCGCCACCCCGGGCAGGTGTGGTCGCGCGGCGATCTGCTGGACAAGGTGTGGGGATGGCAGTTCGGTGACCAGTCGACGGTGACCGTCCACGTCCGGCGGCTGCGCGAGAAGATCGAGAAAGACCCGGCCGCGCCGCAGCGCATCCGCACCGTCTGGGGCGTGGGATATCGGTACGACCCGCTCGACGAGACGGCCGGACGGTGAAGGACACCCTGCTCATCGGGCTCTACGCGCTTGTCGCCGGCGGTGTTGTCGGCCTGGCCGGTGCGGGCGCGCTACGGCTGCTGCGTGGCCGCTCGATCCTGGTCCACGTCCTGGTGCTGCTCGTTGTCACCGTGCTCGCGGTGGTCGCCGGCGTCGCCACTGTCGCACAGGCCATGTTCCTGTCCGCGCACGATCTGTGGGTCGTCCTGGTCACGGTGAGCGCGTCCGCCGCGATCAGCCTCGCCGTCGGTGCGGTCTTCGGCAGCCGTCTGGCGGCCTCGGCGGTGTGGGCGCAGGCAGCGCGGGAGCGCGAGCGGCGGCTGGAGGCCGGGCGGCGTGAGCTGGTCGCCTGGGTGTCGCACGATCTGCGTACCCCGCTGGCCGGGCTGCGGGCGATGGCCGAGGCGCTGGAGGACCGCATCATCCACGACCCGGCCACCGTCGACGAATACCACCGGCGCATCCGGGTGGAGACCGACCGGATGACCCAGCTCGTCGACGACCTGTTCGAGCTGTCCCGGATCAACGCCGGAGCCCTGCGGCTGGTGCCGACAAGCGTGCCGTTGCGCGAGGTGGTGTCCGACGCGATCGCCGGTGTCGCGCCACTGGCCGCCCGCCGCCGGATCCACCTGGTCGCCACGGACAGCGGCTGGCCCATCGTCCGCGCCGGGGAGCGGGAACTCGCCCGGATCGTCAGCAACCTGTTGATCAACTCGGTGCGGTACACGCCTGAGGACGGGACCGTGCACATCGCCGCGGGTCATGAGCGCGATGATGTGTGGCTGTCGGTTTCGGACACCTGCGGTGGCATCCCGGAGAAGGACCTGGGCCGGGTCTTCGACGTGGCGTTCCGCGGCGAGCGCGCCCGCACCCCGGGAAACGCCGATGCGGGCGGTGGTGGCGGGCTGGGGCTGGCCATCGTGCGTGGCCTCGTCGAGGCGCACGGTGGGCGGGTCGATGTGCGCAATATCGGTCGCGGTTGCCAGTTCGAGGTACGCCTACCCGCCGCCTGACTCTTCCGCGGCCGGGCGTGCGGGTTCTCTCGCACACCCGGCCGTCAGGTCGTCACAGGGTGATTACGAGGGTGGAGATGCTGCGGGCGGGCACGTTCACCGTCGCCTGTCCCCCGTTGACACTGACCGGCTGACTCGCCGCGTTCGCGTTCACCGAGGTGACGTAGTGCTCGGCCCTGGCGACGTTCTGCGGTGCCTGGACCACGGCGTTGGTGACCGCGCTGGTGGAGCGGTTGAGCAGGACCAGGGTGACCTTTCCGCCGCCCTGGTAGGCGGTGACCTCCAGCGGTGCGGCCTTGGAGCTCTTGGTCAGGGCGACACGCTGGTAGCCGGGGCGGACGTACTTGGAGTACTGGGAGAAGGCGTACCCGCGCTTGAGCGGAGCGCCGGCGGTGGTGCCGAAGGCCGACTCGCCGTCACCGATGAAGGAGTAGTAGCGCTTGCCGTACCACCAGATGTAGGCGCTCCAGTTGGACTCCATCGACTTGTGGACCGTACGCATGATGTCGTCGAGGGTTTCGTTCCAGACCGTCTGGTTGGCGGGGTTGCCCCAGATGTTGGAGCCGCTGCCGTCGGCCTCGTGGAAGTTCCATTCGGTCATCCACACCGGCTTGTTGTACTGGTCGGCCAGGCTGTAGGGCTTGAGCCGGCCGGAGTCCTCCGTGCCGTAAAGGTGGCCGCCGATGTAACCGATGTTGTTGCGGGCGGTCGCGTCGTTGAGCGTCGGGTCGGAGAAGTTGTAGTTCAGGTTCACCGCCTCGGCGACCATCAGCCTGGTGTTCTGCACCTTGGCGCCCTGGTCCCGGACGAAGTTGCGCAACTCGGTGCCGTTCCAGTCCATCGAGTCGTAGTCCGGGTGCCAGTCGGGCTCGTTCTGCACCGAGGTGACGTCGATCGGCACACCCTGGCCCCGCATGTACTGCACGTAGCTGTTGAGGTGACCGGCATAGTCGTCGTAGTAGTCGGTCTTCAACTTGCCGCCGTTGGTCCGGCTGTTGTTGGTCTTCCACGCCGCCGGCGCGGTCCACGGCGACGCGAGGATCTTCACGCCCGAGCCGTACGATTTAGCGGTCTTGAGGGCGTTGACCTGCGTCCCCCACTCGCCGGAGACCGGTGAGACGCCGGTGCGCACGATCGACAGGCCAAGCTGGTTGGCGCCGAGGCCGACAAGCGTCTGCGTCTCGGCCGTCGACCAGGCGCCGCCCCAGATCGACACGGCGGCGCCGAACCCGTCGACTGTCTGGTATTTGGTGGCGCTGTTCACGGTGATGTCCGCGGGCCCAGCGGGGCCGGTGCTCGGTGACGTGCTGGGCGAGGCGCTCGGCGACGTGCTCGGCGAGGCGCTCGGTGACGTGCTCGGCGAGGCGCTCGGTGACGTGCTCGGCGTCGTTCCGCCGGTGCAGGTGACACCGTTGACCGCGAAGGTCGCCGGGGCGGGGTTGCTGCCGGGGGACGAGCCGTTGAAGCCGAACGAGACGGTGCTGTTTGTTGCGACCGCGCCGTTGTAGCTGACGTTCTTGGCGGTGACCGCCGCGCCGCTCTGGGTCACTGTCGCGTTCCAGGCCTGGGTGACGTTCTGGCCGGCGCTGTAGGACCAGGTCAGCGTCCAGGCGGTGAGCGGATCGCCGAGGTTGGTGACGGCGACGTCGGCGCCGAAGCCGCCCTGCCACTGCGACGTCACGGTGTACTTGACCGCGCAGCCCGCGGCGGCGGCGGCCGGCAACGCGACGGCTACGGCGGCCGAGCCCAGTAGCGCGGTGCCGGTCAGCACGGCGAGGCCTTTCCATTTACGCATAGGGTTCTCCTGACGGGGGATATCGGCCGGCTCGGTCGGGGGGATCGACAATTCATGAGCGTTAACGGCCGCTTCGGCGCATGTTACGGGAGCGCTCCCACGCATTCAAGATTAGCCATCGAGAACCGCGCCCTCACCCCTTCTGATCTCTGGCCGACTATTTGTAGGACCGTGCGTTACATTTTCCGCGTACCTTTTTCGATAATTGCGGAAGAGGACGGCGTCACCCGCTAGCCTGGATCGATGCATGCCGAAATCGTTGTGGACGGCAGTCCCAGGGATGAGTCCTCACTACGGGAATGGTTGCGCCATGAGCCCGAGATCCGCCATCAGCTGGCGGACGCTCCCCGGCCGGCCGGGGAGGGCACTCTGGGCACCACCGCCGACCTCGTGGTGCAGGTCGCCGCCACCGCCGGCGGTGCGACGGCCGTGTGGGCAGCGCTGGCCCGGTCGTTGTCGGTGTGGCTCACCCAACGGCATTCCGACGTCTCCCTGACTGTCACCGGAACGGATGGTCGCAAGGTGACGATCAACGCGAAGCGAGTCGTGGACGCGGAGAAGTTGGTGCGACAGGTGCTCGACACCGTGCCGGAAACGCCGGAGGACTGACGGAGTGCGATTGCCCGACCCGGCGCGGTCGCGGGCGATCCTGGTCGGCGCAGGCTATTACCACAGCGACCACGTCGCCGACGTTCCCTCGGTGCGCGCCAATCTAGCGGACCTGGCGGCGGCGCTGACCGATCCCGGATTGGGCGGGCTGGCTCCGGAACGCTGCACGGTTCTCGCCGATCCGGGCCTGCGGGACGCGTATCGCGCTCTGCGCAACGCCGCTCTCGACTGCGATGACACCCTGGTCGTCTACTTCGCCGGGCACGGCTTCACCGGTGACCACAACGAGCTGTTCCTGGGCGTGACCGACACTGATCCCGCCGAGCTTGATGTGAGCGCGCTTCGGATCGGAGCACTGCGTGACCTCCTGTTACGCAGTCCGGCCCGGGCCAAGGTGGTGATTCTCGACTGCTGCTTCGCCGGCCGCGCCTTCATCGACCACATGGCCGAGCAGACGGACGTGATCCTGGGCCAGGTGGACGTGGCGGGTACCTACACCTTGGCGTCGGCTCGGGCGAATGAGCTGGCCATCGCCGCGCCGGGAGCAACGCACACAGCCTTCACCGGGGAACTGCTCGGCCTGCTCCAGAAGGGGGTGGCCGGCGGCCCCGAGCTGCTGACGTTCGAGTTGTTGTTCCCGCTGCTGTACCGGGCGCTGTACCGGCAAGGCCTTCCGCTGCCCGACCAGCGCAACACGGGGACGATCAGCGGTCTGGCACTGAGCCGTAATCCCGCCGCCCGGCCTACCACAGCCGGCATACCGCGACCCGCGGAGCCGAACATTGAGCCCTCGCCGGCCGGCGATCCCGAACTCCTGCCGACGGACCGGCATGACCCGTCCGCCGACTCGGGCCTGAACAAAGCAGCGACGGCCGACACACTGCCGCCCACTTCGCTACCGACTCGGGGACGACGGGGCGCTCGCCGACGACTGCTGGCGGCGACCGGAGCGGCTGCCGCAGTTCTTGTGCTGGTGAACCTTGTTCCTTCGCTACTGCGCTCGCAGGATGATCACGACGGAGGAGCCCGCTCCCCCTCATCCTCCGCCTCCGTGGCGACCTCGCCGACCACTCCCGCCGCCAGGCGGGCGAAGCCGACCGTCAATGCGGGCACCGGCACACTGGCCAAGCTGAGGGTGATCACCCTGATTCCCGGTGACGGCCCCAAGGTCAAAAAAGGCCAGACCATCATGGTCAACTACGCCATGGTCGCGTACGCCAGTGGCGATCCGATCGAATCGTCCTGGGACAGCGGTGAGGCGTTCCAGAGTTCGATCGGCACCGGACATCTCATCAAGGGCTGGGATCAGGGAGTTGTCGGCGTTCCGGTCGGCAGCCGTATCCAGCTCGACATCCCAGCCGACTTGGCCTTCGGCGAGGAACAGGGCGATGTGCGGACGGTCATCGATATCATCTCGGCCGTTTGAGCACCGGGCCTCATAGCCGAATGTTTCCGAGCTCATTTCGACAAATACGGTGACCTGCGTTTCCGCAGGTCACCGTATCGTCGCCGGGATGTCAGAAGTGTCTAGGTCCGGGAGCGGGCCTCGTCGCCGGTGGGGACGCGCCACAGCCGGACCTTGTTGTCCGCGCCGGCGGTGATCAGGCGTTTGCTGTTCGGGGTGATTCGCAGCGCCCAGACCGCCCCGTCGTGCCCGGTCAGCGGCGAGCCTTGGGGGCTTCCGGTTTCCGCGTCCCACACCCGTACGGATCCGTCGTCGCTGCCGGTGGCCAGCAGCTTCGCGTCGGCGTCGAAGCGCATGGCACGTACCGGGCCGGTGTGACCGGTGAGTGGCGCGGTGGCCGGCTCGCGGGTCGCGGTGTTCCACAGCTGGACGGTGTTGTCGCCTCCGGAGGAGGTGGCCAGGAGCTTCTTGCGGGGGCTGAACGTGAGGGCGTACACGGGACCGGCACTGCTGGTCAGCGGCTCGCCGGCGGGTTCGCCGGTGGCCGGGTTCCACAGCCGGACCACGTTGCCGCCGCCGGAGGCCGCCAGGAGCTTGCCGTCCGGGCTGAAGCTCAGCGCATGCACCGGGCCGGGGCTGACGGTCAGCGCCTCCCCGATGGGCCGGCCAGTGCTGGTCTTCCACAGCCGCACGGTGTTGTCGTCGCCGGCACCGGCGGTCGCGAGGCGCTTGCCGTCCTGGCTGAACACGACCGAACGCACCGCACCGGGATGGCCGGTCATGGTGCGCACCAATTCCCCGGTGCCCGAGTCCCACAGCCGAACCGTGCCGTCGTCGCCGGCGGTGGCCATCAGCTGGTCGGCGGAGCTGAAGGCCACCGACCGCACCGGCCCGGCGTGGCCGGTCAGCGGCGGCCGGGACAGCTCTCCGGCAGTGGCATCCCACAGCAATACCTGGCCGTCGCCGGCCACAGCCAGCAGCTTGCCGTCAGAGCTGAACGCGATCGAGTTGATGGGCCCGGTGTCGGCGGCGAGCGACGGCCCGCCCCGGCGCCCGGTGGAGGTGTTCCACTGCCGCACTGTCCCGCCGCTCACGGTGGCGAACACCTTGCCGTCCGGGCGCAGGGCGATGAATCCGGCCGCGCCGGGTACAGCGCTCCGGGATCCCGCGCCGAGGGCTTCACCGGTCGTGTCCGCGGTCCGGCTGTCGTGCGCGACGAGCTTCGCGTTCAGGGTCAGCGCGGGTTGCGGGGCCTGCACTGTGGCGATGGCGGTGAGTCCGAGCAGCCCGACCATGGCCACGCCGACGGCCCATCCGGCACGCCGCCGGTGGCCGTCGACCGTACAGTCACTGGAAGTGTCTTTACGATCTCTCTTGGTAGTCACGCCCGCACCGTAGCGAGCCTGCGCGTGCGTGTTCGACCTGTTCGCCCCAGTTCATCCGGCTGGGTTGCCCCTCGGCCGCGGTAGCCATCGCGTGAGGTTGCGTGAGAGCTGGTTGTTGCCCCGGCGGGTGTGGAAGCGCACGGTCGCGTTGCGTGCGCGCCTACTGAGCAGCCGCTCCCCGGATGCCGAGGATGGCATCCGGGGAGCGGCGGTCGGTCAGTTGGACATGAGGCGGAACGCGGGTGCGTTGTCGATATGGCGCGGGGACAGGAAGTTCGCCCCGGCGCGGGTGGTCCCGTTGTTCGGGTACCAGCGCAGCTCACCGGTGTTGTAAACCGCGAGGATGTCAGCCCGGCCGTCAGCGTCGATGTCACCGGTGCTCATCAACCGGAACGCCGGCGCGTCGAAGATCTTGCGCCCGGACAGGAAACTGATCGAAGCGAACGAGCCACCGTTGTTCGGGTACCAGAACGTCTCACCCGACGTCGTCACCCCGACAATGTCCGGCTGACCGTCGGCGTCCATGTCACCCATGCTCAGCAACCGCAGACCCGGGGCGTTGAAGATCGGCCGCGCCGACAGGAACTTGGTCTCACCCCGGGTGGTCCCGTTGTTCGGGTACCAGACCGCCGCACCACTGTCGAGCACCGCAACGATGTCAGCCCCACCGTTGGAATCAACATCCGCGACACTCATCAACCGGAAGCCGGGCGCGTTGAAGATGAACCGCGCCGACAGGAAACTCGCCTGGTCGAAACCGCCACCGTTGCTCGGGTACCACATCGCCCGGCCGTCGTCGTACACCGAAACGATGTCAGCCCGGCCATCAGCGTCGATGTCACCGGTACCCATCAACCGGAACGCCGGCGCATTGAAGATCGGCCGCGCCGACAGGAACTTGTTCTCGCCGCGAGTGGTGCCGTTGTTCGGGTACCACATCGCCCGGCCGTCGTCGTAGACCGCGACGGTGTCCGCCCGCCCGTCGCCGTTGATGTCCGGCGTGGACGAGCCGGTGCCATCGCCGCCACCGTCGACGATGTTGTCGTAGCGGATCGGCGTGTAGGTGTTGGCGTACCCCGATGGCCAGGTGCTTTCGATGGTGTCCCGGTTGGTGTTGTCCACCACCGTCTGCTCGTACACCACGGGCGAGGTCCGTGCCGCGTCCGCCCATCTCACGAACAGCGCCATGTGCTGGTCGTCGAAGTTGGCGGGGTGGCGCCACAGTGCGTCGCCGGGCTTGAGCTCGTTCCTGCTGATCTGGTGTGTCCGGTTGGGTGCGTCACCGGTGGTGAACCAGTTTCCGGCGCCGCCGAGACCCCATGCCATGGCGGCGAATCCCGAGCAGTCGGTGCGGTAGTCGCCGTACTGGTTCTGGTAGCACCGGCCCTGGTTGTACGGGACCTCGACGTTCAGCCAGCTCCGGGCCCGGGTCATCACCTGTCCGCGGTTGAGGGTCAGGTCCGAGCCGTTGTTGGCGCACGGCACCGGTGTGGTGCCCACGGCGGCCAGCGCCACGGAGGCCGTGGGAGCGGCGGCTGCCGGGGTCGCTGTGCCGCCGGCCAGCACCATCAGGGGCAGAAGAAGTCCGGCAGCCAGTTTGAGGCGCCGTGTGAGACGAATGCGCATGAAGTGTTGCCTCCCCGGTTTGTGGTGGCGGTGGTTACCGCCAAGGGAAGGGTGCGGAAGATCGTTTACGGTCGGCTGGAGGCCCGATTCCCGTAGCGCTCCCGTACTACTGTCACCGGCCATGAAGGACGGGGAGCGGGGGCACCTCGGGCATCTGCTGCGAGATCAGCGGGTGCGTCGCGGGCTTACCCAGGGGGAACTGGCGGGCCTGGCGGGCGTCAGCGTCGGCGCGGTACGTGATCTCGAGCAGGGGCGTACGCGCCGGCCCCGGGCCGGATCGGTGCGGGCTCTCGCCGACGTTCTGCATCTCGCGCGGGGTGACCGGGCACGGCTTGAGCAGTTCGCTCACGACGAGCCACCCCAGCCTCCCGTACCGGCCGGCCCGGTGCGCATCTCGATCCTCGGTCCGCTGAGCGTGACCCGGGACGTGACGCCGGTCCGGGTCGGCGCGGGACGCCATCGCGCCGTGCTGGCCAGGCTGGCGCTGACACCGGGACGGCCGGTGGGCCGGGAGGAGCTGATCTCCCTGCTGTGGGGTGACGCCGCGCCGCCGGCCGCCGCCAATGTGGTGCAGACCCACGTGAGCCGCCTGCGCCGTCTGCTGGCACCGAAACCGGGCGCCGAGGCGACCGGCACGGTGACGCTGGAACCGGGCGGATACGTGCTGCACGCCGACGGTGAGCGGCTCGACCTGCTGGCCTACCGCGCTCGGCTGGCCCGGGCAGCGGTGTCCACCGTGCCGCCGCAACGATCGTTCGACCTGCTCGCCGACGCCCTGGACATGTGGCTCGGTGACTGCGCCGCGGACGACGTACCGGAACTGGCGAACGACCCGCTGGTCACCGCGCTCGGCGAGGAACGTGTGGAGGTCGCCATCCGGCTGGCCCGGCTGGGCGAGATCCTGCGCCATGAGCGGCAGGTGCTCCCGCTGCTGCGCCGGCTGGCCCGGAGCAACCCCTGGAACGAGGCACTGCACGCCCGCCTGGTCGTGGCGCTCGCCGCGTCGGGTCAGCAGGCCGCGGCGATCGACGCGTTCGACGGCATCCGGCGCCGGTTGTCGGAGGAACTGGGTGTCGACCCGAGCGCGGAGCTGGCGGAGGCCCGGCAGGCGGTCCTCGCCCGCAGGTGGGAACCGCGTGAACGCATCACGGCCGGTGCGACGTCGTACCGGGCGCCGTCGCCGCCGCCGGACTTCTGCGGCCGGTCCGCCGAACTTCGCGTGCTGGAGCGGGCGCTGCGGTACCCGGCGGACCGGCCTCAGCCGGCCGCGGTGTGCGTGGTGTCGGGGATGGCGGGCGTGGGCAAGACCAGCCTGGCGCTGCGGGCGTCGTGGGCGTTGCGCCGGGACTTCCCGGACGGCCAGATCTACATCGACCTGCGTGGCGCAGACGAGCAGCCGATCGGTGTGGCCCGCGCGCTGGCCCGCCTGTTGCTGGCGCTGGGTGTCGAGGAACGCTCGATTCCCGGTGACTGTGACGAGGCCGCCGCCCTCTACCGCAGAGTGCTCGACGACCGGCGGGTGCTGGTGGTGCTCGACAACGCGCACCATGCGGCCCAGGTGCGGCCGTTGCTGCCGGGACCGGGCGGTAGCGCGGTCCTCATCACCAGCCGCAACCGCTGCTCCGAGCTGGACGGCGCGCTGCACGTGGACCTCGCGGTGCTGAGTACGGCAGAGGCGCTGGAGCTGCTGAGCGCCGTTGCAGGAGCGGAGCGCATCCGCGCCGAGCCCGACCACGCCAAGGCGCTCGTCGGCGTCTGCGGCAGGCTGCCCGTGGCACTGCGCGTCATCGGCCGGCGGTTGGCGGTCCGCCCCGGGTGGACGCTGGCCGGGCTGCTTGACCGGCTCGCCGACGAGCAGTCCCGGCTGGAGCAGTTCAGCAGCGGTGAGCTGGTGGTGATGGCCGGCTTCGAGCTCAGCTGCCGGGAGCTGGCGCCGCTGCCCGCGGCGGTGTTCCGGGCGGGCGCGCTCATCCCCGGTGAGATCGTCTCGGCCGCCGCGGTCGCCGCTGTCCTGAAGGCGGACGAGGACGTGGTCCGCCACGCGCTGGACACGCTCGTCGAGGGGAACCTGCTCCAGATCTGCGGAGACGCCCAGTACAGCTATCACGACCTGCTGCGCCTGTACGCCCTGCGCTCCGGCGAGGCCCGGCACGGCACCGGCGGCCGGTCGGTCGCGCTCGGGCGGCTGTACGGCTGGTACCTGGCCCGGACCGCCGCGGCGATGCGACTGGTGTACCCGGACATGGTGCGCCTCCCGGTCGACGTGGACGTGGACGCCGCCGGATTTCCCGATGTCGACGCGGCGATGACCTGGCTGAACGAGGAGATCGGTGGTCTGCTCGCTGCCGTCGGTGCGGCCGCGGCCGGCGAGCACCGGCGGCGGTCATGGCAGCTGGCGGATCAGCTGCGCGGCTATTTCTTCGTCCGTGGCGACGTCCTGGACTGGCTGGCCACCGGACGGACCGGCCTGGCCGCGGCGGAGGCGGCCGGTGACCTGCGCGCTCAGGCCGCCATGCATCAGACCATCGGACAGGCGCACTGGGCGGCCGGGAAACATCGTCTGGCCGCGGAGGCGTACCAGCGGGGTCTGCGGTCCGCGCGGGACGACGGCTGGGTGATCGGCGAGGCTTACCTGTCGCACAACCTCGGGTTGGTGCGCGCCGAGTCGGGCGACATGGACGAGGCGGACCTGCTGTACCGGCGCGCGCTCGACCTCGGCGACGGCCCGGGCTTCGGCCACATCCGTGCGGTGACGCTCAACGACCTCGGGGTGATGTGCTCCGAGCAGGGAAGACTCACCGAAGCCGCCGGCTATCTGACAGAGGCGGCACGGATGAACGAGGCCGCCGCCCGCCGTGCCTCCGTGATGACCAACCGGAGCAACCTGGGGATGGTGCTGCGCCAGCTCGAGAGGTTCGACGAGGCCCGCCTCCATCTGGACGCGGCTCTGGCCCACCATCGCCGCACCGGCTCGACGGCCGGCGAAGTCTGTGTCCTCGACGAGTTGAGTCAGCTCTACCGGCAGCTCAGCGAGTGGGTGGCGGCTGTCGGCGCTGGGGCGGAGGCGGTGCGGCTGGCCAGGCAGCAGCGTTACCTGCGGGCGGAGGCGGGCACGTTGAACACGCTCGCCTTCGCGCTGCTCGGCAACCGGGCGTTCGACGAGGCGAGGAGCACGTTCGAGGAGGCGTTGCGGCTCAGCCGCGAGCACGGCTATCCGTTCTTCGAGGCACAGGCGTGTGTCGGTATCGCCGAGGTGGCACTGGCGCTCGGCGATCCGGAGCTGGCGTACCGGACAGCCGGTGATGCGCTGGCCATCGCCGCCCACCGTGCCCTGCGCCCGCTGCACGGCGGCGCGCTGCTGGTCCAGGCCGGGGCGGCGCTGGAGATGGGCGACCTCGCCACGGCGTTCGCCCGGTGCGAGGCTGCCATGACGGTGGTGCAATCGGCGGGCGTTCCCGGCGCGGTACGGGAGTGCACCGCACTGCGCGACCGGATACGCGACGCGGGCCGTCCGGTGCCGGTCAGGAGCCGCTGAGCGTGGCGTGCAGTTCCGCTCGTACCCGCTCGGCGTGTGCGGCGCCCAGCGTGGTGTAGATGTCGAGCGCCCGCCGGTAGTGGTCGGCGGCGACCTCGTTGTCCCCGAGCAGGCGATAGCTGGTGCCGAGCCCGGCGTGCGCCCGCGCCGTCTCGACCGCGGTGATCGCGCCGAGCTCCATCACGGTCAGGTGCTGCCGGACGGCGTCCTGGAGGTCGCCTCTGGCCAGCGCGAGTTCGCCCAGCCCGTTGCGTGCCTCGGCCACCCCGTTCGGGTTGCCGGCCGCGTCGGCCATCTCCAGCGAGCGGCGGTGCAGCTCGCCGGCCCGGGTGAAGTCGCCGCCGGCGGTGTGAACCGACCCGAGGTAGGTCAGGGCCTCCGCCTCGCCGCTGCGGTTGCCGGAGTCCCGATGCCAGTGCAGGGCTGTCTCGTACTCCTTGATGGCTTCTTGTCGTCGGCCCTGTTCGGCAAGAACCCGGCCGGTGTTGCTAGCGGTGATCGCCGCGCTCGCGCGGTTGCCGGTGCGTTCGTTGATGCGACGGCTCTCCCGCAGATGGTCCATTCCCTCCTCGTAGTGGCCGAGCGTCGGTTTCAGATAGCCGAGGTTGTTCAGCGCACGGGCCTGCCCGGCCAGGTCGTCCGCGGCCCGCGCCAGGTTCAGCGAGCGTTGCCAGTGGTCCAGAGCCGTCCGGTAGTCGCCGAGGAGGTGATGGGTGATGGCGAGGGCGTTCCAGGCCTGCGCCTCGCCCGCGGCGTCGCCGAGCGTGTGGAAGGTGTGCGCGGCCCGGCGCAGATAGTCGGCTGCTTCCAGGCGGCCGTCCAGCTGAGCCGCGGCGACGCCGAGCCCGAGCAGGGCGTGTGCCTGCCCGGCGAGGTTCCCGGCCGACTCGGCGGCGGACCGGGCGTGCTCGTTGATGGCGAGGGCCTCGACCGGATAGCTGGGCAGAAGGTAGCGGAACAGCAGCTGGGCCAGGTCGATCGTCAGGTCGGGCCGGCTCTGGGAGGCGGCGTGCCCGGACAGCGCCACCAGGTTCGGGCGCTCGGTGTCGAGCCAGGCTCGGGCCGTGGCGATGCCGTCGATGCCGGGTGCCGGGGTGGGCGAGGTGGCCCGCAGGGGGTGGAGATGGCTGAGTGCGGCGGCTGCGGCGGTGAAGTAGTAGGCGTACAGCCGGTCCATCGCCGCGGTGCCGCCGGTCGCGCCGGCGATCGCGTACGCCCGCAGCAGATCGTGCATGTGGAAGCGGTCCGGTCCGACGGCGGTGATCAGGTGGGAGCGCGCCAGCCGGTCGAGCAGTTGCCTGGCCGTGGCCCGGTCCAGGCCGGCCAGGGCCGCGGCGCCGTCGGCTCCGATGTCCGGCCCGGGATGCAGTCCGAGCAGCCGGAACATGCGTGCCGCGGAATCCGGGAGCCGCTGCAGCGACCAGGAGAAGACCGCCGCCACACCGGCCCGCGAGTCGCCTCCGGCGTCGAGCCGGCTCAGCCGTTCCTGCCGGTCCCGCAGGTTGGTCACCAGCCCGGCGAGGGTGGCGCCGGGGCGGGAGAGCAGCAACTCGGCGGCGATCCGCAGGGCCAGCGGGAGCCAGGCGCAGAGTTCCGCGAGGGCGTGCGCCGCCGCGGCCTCGCTGTCGACACCGGCGCCGGCGAGACGGCGCAGCAACGAGTACGCGTCGTCCGGTGGCAGCAGGTCCAGGACCAGGCGTTGCGCCCCGTCAACGGCGACCAGCCCGGCCAGCGCGTCGCGGCTGGTCACCACGACCGCGCAGGATGGTGAGCCCGGCAGCAGCGGCCGGACCTGATCGACCGAGGCGGCGTTGTCGAGAAGCAGGAGCACCCGCCGCCGGGCGAGTTCGGAGCGGAGCCGGGTGGTTCGCTCGTCGACGTCGAGGGGGATGTCCCGCAGCGGTACGCCGAGGGCGGTGAGGAACCGGGCCAAAGCGTCGGCCGGGGCCACGGGCCGGTCGGGGTCGTACCCGCGCAGGTCGATGTAGAGCTGA
Source organism: Actinoplanes sp. GCM10030250 (assembly GCF_042666575.1). Lineage (NCBI taxonomy): Bacteria > Bacillati > Actinomycetota > Actinomycetes > Micromonosporales > Micromonosporaceae > Actinoplanes > Actinoplanes sp. GCM10030250. The sequence continues at coordinate 86,946 of NZ_JBHTDO010000006.1, forward strand.
CCGTCCGGGAACTGGTGCCGGACACGGTGCGCCCAGTGCACAGCCAGCGCGGTCTTGCCGACCCCCGCGGTGCCCGACACCACCGCGAGCATCACACTCGACGGGTCGTCGCGGTGCTCGGCCAGGACCGCGTCGAGCTGCACCAGCTCGCGGACCCGGCCGGTGAAGCCCCGAACCGCCGACGGCAACTGGGCCGGCACCACGGCCGGTGCCCGATCGACGGTGTTCTCCTCCCGCAGCAGGCTCTGATGCACCGCCCGCAGCTCAGCGCCGGGTTCGGCGCCGAGTTCGGCGACCAGCCGCTGCCGGGTGCGGGCATAGACGGCGAGGGCCTGCGCGGGACGGCCGGTGGCTGCCAGAGCCCGCATCAGCGTGGCGCTCAGACCCTCGTGCAGCGGATGCTCGGCGAGCAGGTCGGTCAGCGGGCCGACGAGTCGCGCGGAGCCCGTACCCGGAAGCTCGGCGGTCGCCCAGGCCAGCACGGCGTCCAGGTGACGTTGCGCCCAGACCGCACGGAACCGGTCCGCCCAGTCTCCCGCCAGGCCGGTCAGCGGCTCGCCGCGCCATCGGCGCAGAGCCGCCCGCAGGCTGCTCACGGTGCCCTGGGACACCAGCTCCTGGTAGTCGTACAGGTCGACCGTCACGGCGCCCAGGACGTAACCGAGCGGGCCGAGCCGGAGCCGCTCGCCGTCGTCGCCGGCCTGCTCGAGGAGGCGCCGGATCCGCGTGACGTGCGCGTGGACCGAGCGGCGTGCCTGGGCCGGAGCCTGGTGTCCCCAGACCCGGTCGATGATGACCTCGGCGGGTACCGGGCGGCCGAGGTCGACCGCGAGAGCGGCGAGGACATGGCGGCGCTGGCGGGGGCCGAGGTCGAGGATGCGGTCGCCGGAGCGCAGTTCCACGGGACCGGACAGGCGTACCTCGAAGCGCGGGTCCTCGGCCGACACGATCATTTCGCGGTCCATTGTGCAGTCCGCCCACAACGGCCGGCGGACTGGGCCGGAACAACATCCGGACAACTTCGGTACGGGACTGTCCGATCATGCACAGCATCCAGGCGCCGCTCGGCTCGTCCCATCCAGCGTTCACCGGCTCCGGGTGACCGCACGCCGGTCGCCTCCTCGCGCGCCACCGGGAAGGAAGCTGGTCGTCCATCTCGCCCGCCGGCGCCGTTGACACTGATCACGTACGGCCGGAAGGTTTTTCCATCGGCGTTGCACACGATGCCGGTGTCTCGTACCTAACGCACGACAACGGGGGCGGGAGAACAACCGCCGCACCACAGGGGGCTCTCCCGGCCCCTCTGCGGAGGCCGGACGCCGCAGGCGCCGGCCGTCCAGATGAGGAGAAGAACGTGCCAACTGTCCAGAGAATGCTCTTTGCTCCTTACCGAGGGAGAAAAACAGCGCAATGGCTACCGTGGCGAGCGCAGACACTGTGCACGAGTTCACCACCTTCTACGAGTCCGACTACAACCGGCTGACCTGGTTTCTCGCCCGGGCCGGCGCGTCGCCGGCCGAGGCCGAGGACGTGGCCCAGGAGGCCATGCTGGTCGTCCTGAACACCTGGCTGACCGTCCGGGCCCCGCAGGCCTTCGTCCGTACCGTGGCACTGCGCACGCTGTACCGCGGCTGGGACGAACGCAAGCGAAGCCTCGACGCCGAACAGCGCATCGCCTCGCGCAAGGGATGGCTCGAGGCCTTCGACGCCAACGAGGACGTCGACGCCGCCCTGGAGCTGCTGGAGGCGCTGCCATCGGCTCAGCGTGAGGTGTTCGCCCTGTACACCGACGGCTTCTCCGAGAAGGAGATCGCCGAGATCACCGGCAAGAAGGAAACGACGGTGCGCTCCACCCTGCGGCACGCCCGCAACAGGATGAGGGGCGTGCTTCACCCCGACCACGACCGGGAAGGAGGAAACCATGGACCGTGACACCGAGATCGACCGTCTGATGGACCGCGCGTCCACGGCAGCCCTCGAGTCCCTGGACGCCAAGGTCGACGTCCAGCAGCGGCTCCGCCGGCTGCTGGAACGCGCGGGCGCGGACCCCGAAGAGACCGGCGCAACCAGCGCGGACCACGCTCGCAGCCGGTAGCGCCCCACGTAGCGAGGCCCTCGCCAGGAGAAACTGGTGAGGGCCTGCTGCTCAACTGTTCGGTGATCGGAAGGGTTCAGTCCTGTCTGAGGCCGACTCGCCCTTTCTCGGTGACGATTTTCGTGCCGACCGGCAGCACGGGATAGCTGACGTTGTCACCGGAATTGATCTGATGGCTCAGGCCGTGAGCGCTGAGCTTCGCTGTCGCGTAGCTGTCGGCCGTGGCCACGAAGATGCGGAACTTGGCCGTGTCGTGCTCGTCGTGGCCGACATAGAGGGGCCCGCAGTCCAGCCGGTTCTCGGCCTCCATGCACTGGGCTGCCTGGACGATGAAGGGACCGGATTTCTCGTTCTGGTATCCGAGCCAGAAGGTGAGGCTCCGCGGTGCGGGACCGTTCAGGCGGATGTCGACCTGCTGCGGCCGGGTGATCCGATCACCGGCCGCCGGGTCCCTGATCTCGGCCAGGGACGGACCGGGCAGGGCCTTCGGGATGACCACGTAGGCCGTCCAGCTCAGAGCGGCGAAGACGATCGCCGCCCCCATCAGCCAGCCGGCACGCTTGAGGGTGTGGCCAGGCACGTTCTTCCGCTCTCCGGCGGCTTGAACGATGCTGGCGACAAGGGCCACGAGCGCGGCGAGCAACCCGAGAACAGCGATGGCGATTTCCATGGAATCCCCCTGTCCGCCATGCCTCGATCAGGCAGCCGTCATGACAGTGGTCAGATCGAAGGAGAGGTCCTGGCCGGCGCACTTCTGGTCCGCCCACTCCTCCATACCGATTCTGATCGTGATCTTCTTGGTCGACCGCGCCGGAACGGTGAAACCCTCGATCGGCTTGACCCGGACGGCCCATTCCGGACAACCGCTGCCGGTGGCGGCATTCCCACCGGAAAGCTTCGTCACCCGTACCGGATAGTCATTGTTGTTCTTGATCGTCACGCGCAGCGGCGCGGTCTTGCCGGGAAGCAGCCCGGTGACGTCGCCCGCGACCGTGACCGTCGGCTCGGCCGCGCCGGCCGCCACCACCTTGACCTTGTCCTGCTGCGTCCAGGAGTAGGCGGCCCAGGCTGCGGCGCCTCCGCTCAGGACAGTTGCTGTCACCGTGGCCACCACTGTGGCCTTTCCCAGCTTCACCATGGCGTTTCCTCCTTCAGGGTCAGCGTCAAGGCTGGCCGTGGGAGGGATTTCGCAGCAGTACAGGGGCGTACCCGTACCTTTGCTTCACGACGTCGCGGCTCGCCCGCCGGACGTCGTCGTCACTGCCCGGTGTCGTCCTGAGGGAGGTCGGTGTCGTCCTGAGGGAGGTCGGTGTCGTCCTGAGGGAGGTCGGCGGCGCTGACCCAGCCGCTCCAGAGTGCCCAGCGGGCGAGGGGCAGGCGGAAGTCGTCGTTGGCGGTGTTACCGTCCTCCGGGGTGAGGCCGGGGATGCCGTAACCGGTCAGGATCTCCCGGATCTCCCGGATCACCCTGCGGACGTACTGCGGTTTCAGGTTGAGGGCGGCGCCGATCTCGGTGTAGGTGGCCGGGCGGGCAGCGCGACCGGAAGCGATCAGCAGCGGCCGGCACAGCGCGACGGCCATCCGATGCTGTGCCGCGGTGAGGCTCGCCGGGCTGGTGAAGGTATCGGCGGAGCGGGTGCCGGTGCCGGCGTCGGCCGGGGCCGGGGTGATCGCGGAGGCGTCGACGTGGATCTCGATGTCGGCGAGGCCGCCGGCCAGGACGACGGCGAAGACGCGGTGCGGCAGTGAGGTGATCGCGGCGCCCGGGCCGACGACGTGGTCCTCGCCGCGGCGCGGACGCAGGACGAACGGCTTCGACGTGGACACGTTGCGGATCAGCACGCAGTCGTTCAGCGTGCTGAGCACGGCAGCGCGCCGGGAGAGCCGTTCGTCGTCCGGCAGCCGTACGTCGCATCTGCTGCTGCGGCCGACGGTCAGTTGCCTGCCGACCGGGAGGATCCAGGTCCGGCGCTGGTAACTGACAGTCGCGGCTGAACTGTCCACTGTTCTCCCCACTGGTGAGTTTGTCTGTCTATCGCACAGTGGACCGAGATCACCAGCTGCGAGTCCGATCCGGTTCGAGCCGTTGCTGCGATGGACCGGCGGGGATTTCATCGACATCCTTGACTGATGGCCGTCCCGCGGATCGCCCGGACACCAGTGACCGGTGCACCGCCGAGCCTCGCCCTGCTCGTGCTCGGGCCACTGGCGGTGGGCGCCTCCGGCGAATTGCGGGCCGTCCGCGGGCAGCAGGGCCAGATCCTCAGCACGCTCGCGGCGCACTGGCCGCATCCGGTCCCCGTCGACACGCTTGTCGACGAGCTGTGGCCGGAGCACCCGCCGGCCTCGGCCCGGACCGGATTCCGGGTGGTGCTCACCCGCCTGCGCGGGCGCCTGCCGCCGGCGGTCCCCGCCATCGTCCACGAGGGTGGCTCCTACCGCCTCGACGTCCCCGCCGAGCAGTTCGACCTGGCCCGCTTCGAACAGCTGGTCGCCCGCGCGGCCCGGGACATGGCCGCGGCGCCGGGAGCGGCGGCGGAACAGTTGATCACCGCCCTGGGTCTGTGGCGAGGTGACGCCTTCGCACCGTTCGCCGGCTCGCCCCGGCTCGGCGCGGCCGCCATCCGGGCCGAGGAACGGCGCCGCGCCGCCGAGGAGCTGCTGGTGTCCGCCCTGCTCGACGCGGGCCGGGCGGACAGCGCCGCCACCTGGGCCAGCGGTCTGGTCGAGGCCGAACCGTACCGGGAGCGCCGCTGGGAACAGCTCATGCTCGCCCTCTACCGGACCGGGCGCCAGGCCGAGGCGTTGCAGGCCGGGCGGCGGGCGACGGTGATACTGCGCGAGGAGCTGGGTCTGGATCCGGGGCCCGCGCTGCGGACGCTGGAAGCGGACATCCTGGCGCAGGCCGGCCACCTCGACGACGTCCAGCCGGCGGCCGGGGCGCTGACCACCGGTACGGCTGGTGAAGACGTGGCCGTCGACCAGGTGCGGGCCGAGCGGATGGCGGCGAGCCGGTTCCACCGCGCACGGCTGCCCGTGTGGACCACCAGCCTGATCGGGCGCGACGAGGACCTGTCCCGGCTGGCAACGGTGATCGATCAGACCCGGTGGGTCACCGTGGTCGGGCCGCCGGGCGTGGGCAAGACCCGGCTGGCGGCCGAGTTCGCCGCGAGCACCGTACGCGGAACGACCTTGTGGCTCGACCTGGTCGACGTGGAACCCATCGGCCTGACCCGAGCGCTGGCCGACCTGACCGGAGCCCGGCTGACCGGCGACGATCCCGTGGCCGAGCTGGCCGCGGCACTGCCCGGCGAGGCGATGCTGCTGGTCCTCGACAACTGCGAGCACCTGGTCGACCCGATCGCCCAGTTGACCGGGGCGCTGCTCGCCGCCTGCCCCCGGCTGACGGTGCTGTCCACCAGCCGCAGGCCGGTGGGGTCACCGGCGGAGGCGCAGTACCGGCTCGAACCGCTTCCCCACGACGACGCCCTGCGGCTGCTGCTGGAACGGGCACCGGCCGGGCTCTCGGCGGAACCGGCCCGGGGCGCCCTCGAACGGCTGGTGACCCGGCTCGACGGGCTGCCGCTGTCCATCGAGCTGATCGCGCCGACCCTGGGCCAGTCCACGGTCGGCCACGTGCTCGAACAACTCGACCACGCGATCCCGCCGGACACCGGGCGGGGCCAGCGCGACCGGCGGCACCGCTCGCTCGACATGGCGCTCGACTGGTCGCTGCGGCTGCTCGGCGAGCAGGACCGGCAGCTGTTCGCCGTACTCGGTGCGGTCGCCGGGCCGTTCACCACCGCCGACGTCGCCGACCTCGTGCGGCGCGATCCGGGTGAGGTGGGTACCTGCCTGGGCCGGCTCGCCGCACACGGCCTGCTGCGGGTGTCGGCCACCGGGCACCAGCCACGCTGGGCGCAGCCGCACCTGCTCCGGCTGCACGCCCGCTCCGTGCTGGCGGCGGACGGCACCCTCGAGGGGTTCGACGAGCGGCAGGCGATGCGGCACGTGACGCTGGCCCGGTGCCTGGCCACCGACCTGGCCGGGCCCGACGAGGACCGGGCGGTGGCCCGGCTCGACCGGATAGCGCCGCAACTGGACGCCACCCACCGGTGGCTGGTCCAGCGGGGCCGTGTGGACGAGGCCGTGACGTACAACCTCGCGCTGTGGGAGTACACGTTCTTCCGCCAGGACTACGGCAGATATCAGTGGCTGGAGGACTGCCTGGCCATGGCCGGTGCCGGCGAGTCGGCGCGGGTCGCGGAACTGGCGGCCGAAGGGGCGCTGGCGGCGTGGGCCCGGGACAGGTTCCTGCCCGCCCTGGCGCTGGCCGACCGGGCGGAGGCGGCGGCGCTCGCGGCGGGCCGGCCGTTGCCGCTGGCCGCGCTGAAGGCCCGGTTCAACGTGGCCGCCTACGAGGGCCGTACGGAGGACGCCGTTGGTCTGCTCGGGCGGCTTCTCCAGGAGTCGGAAGGCCTGGCCGACGACCGGCACCACGCCGACAACCTGGTGGTACTGGCACTCGGGATGGCGCAGTGGGGCCGCCGGGAGGAGGCTGCCGCCGCGGCCTCGCAGGGTATGGCGGTGGCCCGGGCCACCGGCAACCCGTCCTCCGTCGCGTGGGCGGGTGTGGCGCTCGGTTCGGTGGAGCTGCCCACCGAGCCTGACCGGGCGGCGCGGGCGTTCACGGCGGCGAGCCGGCTGGCCCGTACGGTGCGCAACCGCTGGGTGGACGGGATGGCGTTGTCCGGCCTGGTGACGGCGCTGCGCCGGCAAGGACGGACCGACCAGGCGCGACGGCTGCTCGCCGAGGTCGTCCGGATGTGGGGTCGCAACCGGTCGCACGGTCAGTTGGTCCGGGCCGCCCGGGAGGCGGCTTTGCTGGCCGTCGACGACGGAGCGGCCGGCACCGCCGCGCGTCTTCTTGCCCTGTCCGGGGACGTCGGGATCGGTCACCCGATGCTTCCCGACGACCTGGCCAGGCTGGCCGACGTGGCTGCCGCTCATCCGGACGGATCGGTGGAGGCCCCCGCAACGGCCCGCCTCGACCAGCTCATTCTGGCCGAGCTGGCTGAGCCGGCCGGCGGGAACAGCCGGCCGGCCAGTGGTCGGGAACCTGCTCCTCGGCGGCCAGCCGGGTGACATCGTCGGCCTGCCGCGGCCGCCGGTAGGGGCGGGTCCGGCCCTGCGCCAGGAACGGCCGGACCCAGAACCGCCCGATGGTGCTGATCAGCAGCCGGGCCAGTGGCCGGGCGGGCCGCAAGCGCAGCAACGCGCTGAACACCGCGGTCACCAGAGCCGCCGGCCGATGCTCCGGGCCGCTGCCCACGAGCAGCAGCGCCGTGACTCCCGGATCGCCCAGCGAGCGCGTCAGCCCGGGTGCGAGCCAGCCGAACCACCGGGGGAAGCCGTCGGCGACGCCGTCCTGGAGGGCCTCGGACAGCCGTACGCCGTCGAGCGATCGGGCGTGCTGCCGGCGCCGGATCGCCAGCGCCAGCGCCCGGGCCTCGGCGTAGTCGAGCGGGCGGCGACGCCCGCCGGGACCCGGCAGCGTGAGGGCGTCGTGTGGCGCTCCGAGCAGATGCCCGATACCCAGCCAGAAGCCGGCGACGGCGTCCTTGACCTGCGGCGGCGGTTCGATGCCCAGCGATTCGAGCATCTCGATCGGTGACACGCCGAACGACAGGGCCGCGCCGATGACGTCCTCCTGGTTGAACGGCACCCCGAACGCGCCGCTGTTCCAGCCGCGCTTCAGCAGTTGGTGCGCCATCAGGCCGTGCATCACCCGGACACCACGGACCGACCGGAACGCCGCTCCGTCGGCTGTCATCACGCCGCCGGTCCATCCGGCGGACGAGTGGAGCAGGTCGATGACGAAGTACGCGGTCTCACCGGCCCGGCGGAACGGATGCGTGGCGAGGTCCGACACCCGGCCGATGACGTGGGCACCACGGGCGGCCGCGTAACTGTCCGGGAGGCTGCGGAACACCAGGCCCAGAAACCACAGGGTGGTCCACCGGGTGAAGGAGTTCCGGGCGATCCGGCACGTCTCCGGGTCGAGCAGGCCGCCGTCGACAGCGACAGCGGCCAGCCGGGCGGCCACGTCCTGGCTCAGCTGCCGCACCGGGCGGGCGTTGCGGTCGTCGGCCACCGTCTCCAGGCTGAGGTCGTCGACGTCGTCGATGCTCAGGTGGGTGGGCCGAGTTCGCAGCTCGTCGAGTTGTGCGTCGGTCAGGTGGCAGGTCACCTCCCCCGGCTCCGGGGCGCCCGGCACCGGCCGGTTGATCAGGTTCACCTGCTCGGCGAGGGCGCCGTCCAGCTCCGGCCAGGCCGGCGGCCGGACCAGCCGGCCGGCGTCGTACCACCACGCCGCGCGCTGGTGCTCGGCGAACAGGGCCATGATGAAGGGCATCCGGTCGTCCAGGTCGGCCCAGCAGCGCGACGGCCGGCCGTCCACATCGAATCGGCTGAACAGTTTGCCCAGGAGAACCTCGTCGGGAAGGTCGGCGGGTTTACGCCGGGGCGAGCCCGGGTCCCGGACGGGGACGCGGACCACCGGCACCGGGCGGTCTCCCCCGGGCACCGGGCATCCGGTCCGCACCGTACCGGTCGGCAGTTCCACAGCGGCGAACCAGCGGGTGATCAGGTTGATGCACCGGTCCTCCAGCCACAACCGGGTGGCGCCGGGATCGCGGTGCCGCCAGCCGTACCTGGTCTGCAGGGTGAGCCACGGTGTGGTGAGGGTGCGCACCCAGGACCGGAAGCCCATCGCGATGGCCAGCGACAACAGGCGCTGTTCGTGCAGGGCCAGCAGGCAGTTGCCGAGGAGGATCTGCCCGGACCGGCGTTCACCGTCGGCCTCCTCGACGGCGTGCCGGTAGGCGCGGAAGCCGAGGACGAGCAGCTCGTTGTGGCGGGGCCCGCCCGGCCGGAGCCGGGGATCACTGAGGGAGACCCAGAACTCGTCCTCGCTGCCACCGCCCGGAGCGCCCGGCGGGGCGAACAGCCGCCGGCGCAGGTCGCGTTCACACTCCTGCCAGGCCGCCTCGACGTCGCCGCCGCTGCGGGCGGCGGCGCCGACGGTGTCCAGGAAGACGGCGTGTGCGCGCCCGATGTCGGCGAACACGTCCCGGTTGCCGTCGGCGAAAGCCCGGCCGATGATCGACCCCAGGACCGGTATGCGGACGGTCAGATAGCCGCCGATGGTGTGGCTGGCCCACTGCCCGAACGTGGCCCACGTCGCATCGCCGGTGCCGAGCAGATCCGCCATCGCCGCGGCGAAATCGCCGTAGGCCCGGCTGATCAGTTCGTTGCGCAGCCGCACCGGCATCGGGGTGAAGGCCACGTCCTCGACGCGCTGCCGGTCGGCTTCCCGGCTGCCCAGATCAGGGGTCCAGCGCAGTTCGTTCGCCGGGCTCATGGGTCGTTGCTAGCACACCGGCCGGCTGCCGCGCACCCCCGGCAGCTTTGTTAGCCGGTCGTTAGCGGCCGGCGCCGACGATCGGAGGCATCACACCACCACCATTCCAGGGGGACGAAATGGCAAAGGTCACCGTCACGAAAATCGTCTGCGAACGCAAGCAGGACGTCACCGGAAAGGACGAGCCCGTGCTGAAAATTGCCGGGCAGGAGCGCTGGTCGGGCAAGATGGGCAACGACGACATCGAGTACCCCAACGAGTCCGAGCCGTTCACCACCACCATTTCGGTGCAGTTGCTGGAGCGCAACGAGAACAACCCGAACAAGGACAAGGTACTGAACTCGTGGGTGCTCAACGCCACGCCGACGGGTGCGAAGACCCTGACCGCGACCTCGTCCGGGTTCCACTACACGGTCTACGCCACGGTGAGCTGACCTGACGCGCCCGTGAGCATTGCCCGGTCCGCACAGGACCGGGCAATGCGCATTCATTCCAAGAATAAAACCTATTTTGTACGCGGGACGAGCGCTTTCTCAGCCGATACTCCACGTCATCCCCGCGCGTCATCCCCGCGCGTCATCCCCGCGCGTCATCCCCGCGCGTCATCCCTGCGCGCGTCATCTCTGCGCGCGTCATCTCTGCGCGTCATCTCTGCGCGTCATCTCTGCGCGGCCACGAGGAACATCGGTATCGCGACGAAAATGCGGTTCCTTCGTAGACGTTCGTCCTGCTCGGCGAGCCAGCTCCGGTCCTCGGCGATCCGGTGCAGCAGCGCGAGCCCTGCCTCGTCGGTGAACACGGCGGTGTGCACCTCCACGACCGGATCGGTGAACCCGGCGTCGAGCAGCAGATTGCGGTAACCGCGGGCAACACGTGGCGACGGGAGCGAGTCAGCCTTGGCGTGCACCAGCCGGCGGGTGAGTTCCGGCTCGTCCGAGTCCACGGCGATCATGTCCCAGTCCTGGCCGATGAGGACGACCCGGCCACCCGGCGCGAGCACCCGGCGGGCCTCGGCCACGGCGAGCGCCGGGTCGTCGAGGGTGTGCAACACCTTGTCCGCGCGGTAGCCGGTGACCGACCCGGTCGCGAGCGGCAGTTCGCAGGCGTCGCCGATGTGGAACTCGCCGGCCGGCCAGCGCCGGGTGGCCACGGCGATCATGTCGGGGTCGAGGTCGACGCCGACGGCATGAGCTCCGCGCTCGGCCATCTCGGCGACCGCGCGGCCACCGCCGCAGCCGGCGTCGACAACGGTGCGCCCGGTCAGGTCACCGAGCAATTGGTAGGAACGGGTGCGCAGGCCGACGGCCATGGGCTGGGCGTCGACGGCGTCAAGGACAGCAAGAAGGCTGGACATGTCTGCCATGGTCGGACTTAATGTCGACATGAAGTCAAGCCTGATGACGATCGGCGAGGTGGCCGACCGTTTCCACATGCCGGCCCACGTGCTGCGGCACTGGGAGTCGGTGGGCCTGCTGTCCCCCGCACGCGTCACGGGTGGCCGCCGCTGCTACACCCGCGACGACCTGTTCCGGGTGGCGTCGATCCTGCGCGCGAAGCAGGCCGGCATGCCGCTGCCGGACATCCGGGCCTTCCTGCTCGCCCGCGACCCGGCCGCGCGCAAGGACTTGCTGCGCCGCAACCACGATGCGGTGCAGGCGAGGATGGCGGCGCTGCGGGCGGCCTCCGCCCTGCTGGAGGCGGGGCTGAACTGTTCACACGAGGACATCACCACGTGCCCGAACTACCGGCTCCACCTCACCGAACTGGTGGACCACCACGGCCAGGCCCCGGTTACCCAAGAACCGGAAGCTTCCGAACGTCCGGCAGATCTTGGGTGATTGACCACCTTCGCGGGTGCTGTATCACCCAAGATCACCCACTCGCACTCTGAATCATCCGCGCTGGGTGATGTATGTGCGGCGCCCCGGCGCAAGGTAGGAGTTCGTGCTCGTCGTGGACACGTCCCTGATGAACGTCTCGACACGCCGGAGCCCGAACCGTCGGGCTCCGCCGACCGGATGGTCCTGGGTTGACGAGCCCGCCGACCGGTCATCCCGCATGTTCAGCAGCCGGAAGGTATCGGCGCGATATCTAGTGGTAACAGTCCCCGATTAGCGTGCGGACGAGCACGGCACCCCAGGCGCCGGCTTCGGGCGGCGTGGCAAGGCGGCGTCCCCGGACGGTGTTCGTACTGCCCCGATTGCCACGAAAGGGTGTCATGAATCTCCTCCTGCTGACCGACAGCCATCTCGATGTGCTGCCTGTACTGGACCTGCTGCCGTACGCCGTGAAGGTCTCGCCGCGGGACAACTGGGCCGAGGCGATCAAGGACCCGCACGTGGCCGTGGTGCTGGTCGACGCCTGCGGGCAGCTGAGCCAGGCTCGCGCGACCTGTCGGGCGCTCCGCGCGAACGGTCTGAGCGCACCGTTGATCGCGTTGGTTCGCGAGGGCGGCCTGGCAGCTGTCGGCGTCGACTGGGATATCGACGACTTCGTTCTGACAACCGCAGGCCCGGCGGAGACGGCGGCCCGCCTGAGGATGGTCGTGGAGCGGCGCGGGCTGGCGAGTGCCACAGCGGACGAGTTGATCCGCGTCGGCGACCTGACCATCGACCCACACAGCTACACCACCAGACTGCGTGGCGAGACGCTGGCACTGACCTACAAGGAGTTCGAGCTTCTGAAGTTCCTCGCTCAGCAGCCCGGCCGGGTGTTCAGCCGTGATCAGCTGCTGCGTGAGGTCTGGGGCTATGACTACTTCGGCGGCACTCGCACGGTGGACGTCCACGTCCGCCGCCTGCGGGCCAAGCTCGGACCACGCTGCGAGACGATGATCGGCACTGTCCGCCAGGTCGGTTACAAGTTCGTCGCCCCGGCCACGGGCAGCCTCCGGGGCGCCGGCTCCAGCGGTCATTCGATCCACCACGACGGGTTGTCCTCCTCCGAGAACTCATGGGACCAGTCCTTGGTCGCGTCGTTGACCGCACACCAGTAGAACCTCGCCACCGTGCGGGCGCTCCGCAGGGCGCTGTGGGATCTGGCCTTGAGCGCCGACCCGCACCTACAACCGCCCGAAGGCTCGCCGCGAGAAGAACGTTAGGCCAAGATCTGCCGCGCGGTCGAAAGGTTCCAGATCTTGGGTAGCCGGCCACACCCCGCGGTGCAGAAACGCCCAAGATCGTGCGCGCGGCGTGCAGGCAGCGCCCGAGGCCACGACGCAGCTCTGATCGCTAGGTGACTTCGAACAACTGCTGTACCAGAGCGGCGTCGATGCGCTCAAGGTCCGGCAGACGTCCGGTCTCCTGCAAGTACGCGACAACGTCAGCACGGTCACCTCTCGGCGCCATCGCCCGCAGCGCCGAGACCAGAACCCGGCTGCCGACGCCGGGATGGTCTCGGATCAGCTGCGAGACCAGCGAGTCGCCGTAGAAATGGTCTCCGTCGCGGGGCGTCCCCACAGCTCCCGAGGCCACGAGACACTCGACGGCGAATCCCGCGGCGCGGACAGAAACAACGGCCTCGTCGATCAGCATGTGCACGATGCCGCACACCTCGTGAGCCGGTAACCGGTGGGCTTCGGCGCGCACGGTGCTCAGCACCAGTTCGGTCGTACCCTCGCTCGCTGTCCTGATTTCTCTGTTCTGCCAGGCGTCGTAGGTCGCGGAGTTGGCCGCGTCCTCGAAGGCGGCGAGCAGATCTTCCGGTGCGGCGTTCCGCGCGACGGCGAGCCACAGGCGAAGGAGGCTGCGGGCGGCCGACTCGTGCCTGCCGTTGTCGTCCGGCGTGAAGTGGGTCAGGGCCTCGGGCAGGTGATGGATCAGCGGTTCGACGGCGTGCAGCAACACGTTGTCGCTGAGGTTGTTGCTCAGGTACATCGACCTGATCGCGGAGGGGAAGGAGAATCCGGCCACGACCTCCTGGTCGCGCTGATCGGCTTCGATCGGGATGATCCAGTCGGCGTCGCTCGGGCCGGGCAGGGCGCCGGTCCAGTCGCTGTACTCGACGACGATGTCGCGGCGGCCGTTGTGCCGATCGCGGGTGACGGTCAGGATTTCCATCGCGTCCATGTACATCTCGGAGGGCACGGCCGCGCGCCATTGGAGGGCGGCCCCGCGCATCCAGTACGCGGGGTCGTCGGTCTGGGTGAACAGGTCCGAGGCTCGCAGCGGGCCTCGGCAGGCCAGGGTCACCAGCATCAGGTTGAACGAGTAGGTCGCCATCCAGTGGTCGACGCGTTTCTCGATCGGGCGGTACCGCGTCTCGGCGTATGCCGGCCGGGTCACCGCCTGACTGGTGCGGCTGGTCAGCCACGCGCGCAGACGGTCGCGGTCGGGGTCGTCGAGCAGGTCGGCGATGAACGGCAGGACGGTGCCCCGTGCGGTCAGCGGTGTGAAGCCGAGCAGGGAGCGCATCAGGTCGTCGTCGTTCACCGGGCCGGGGCGCAGCGACAGCCGGCCGGCCGCGTCGCGCGCTTCGGTGTCGCGGACGGCCTGCACGACGAGGCGGGCCACGAGGTACTCGCCGAAGGTGGCGTGCAGGAATTCGTACGTGCGCAGGGTCTTGTCGTCGCGCAGTGCCTGCGCCCTCTGGATGAAGAAGAACCGGCCGACCATCTCCTGCCCGGCGGTGATGAGGGGGTCGAAGCTCTCGGTGTGCGCGGACCGCGACGCGGCGAGGCCCAACCCGGCGAGGTCGCCGTCGAGTTCGCGTTCGGTGGTCCACAGGCGCAGGCGGTGGAACATGGCGAACGCGACGACCGACAGGCGTTGCAGTTCCTGCTCGACCAGGGCAGGAATCGCCGATTCGGGTTGTCCGGCGTGGAGACGGCGCACCTCTCGTTCGGCGAAGGACGCCAGCAGGTTCTCGTAGAGGCGGCCGCCGTCGAGGTCTGCGGACTGCAGGGCGTGGCCGGTAGCGTCGTAGAGGGCCAGCATGAGCAGGAGCAACGGCTGCTCGGCGAGGTGACGCAGCCGGCGGAGCGCGTCCAGGGGCAGCGGCTCCAACCGCGGGTTCGTGTCGTTCCAGACCTTCACCCAGCTCTCGATCTGGGCGTCGTCGAAGGGCTCCAGCCGCACGGCGAGGGACCCGGCGGGCAGCCGTGCGCGGTCGGCGACGGCCACCCGGCTGGTCACCATGACCGCGACCGGGCGGCCCAGCGTGGCCTCACGCTGCTGGAAGTGCGCGACGCGTTGCAGGTAGTCCGACTGATGCAGGCCGGTGGCTTGGAGCAACTCGTCGAACCCGTCGAGCAGCACGACCGGCAGGGCGCCACCGGCGTCGCGGGCGAGTTCCGCCCAGGAGACCGCCTCGCCGATCTCGGCGCGGACGGCCCGCTCGATCTGGTCCTGGATGTCTGCCTCGGCCGGTACCTCCCGCAGGGCGACCCGGCACACGAAGAAGTCATCGGCCGGGAGCCGCCCGGCCAGGATCTGGGTCAGCGACGACTTGCCGGCACCGGGCTGGCCGAGCAGCAGCATGGGCGCTTCGGTGGCCTGCGTGGTGGTCAGGTGGGAGGCGAGGCAGCCGGCCAGGTCGCTGCGCGTGGGGATGTCGCTCCACCAGGAGTCGTCGGCGGGCCGGGCGTCGGGTCCGGCGGCCTTCAGCCGGAAGATCGGATCGAGGTAGGCGGCACCGAGCGCGGGCAGCAGCACGTTGCCGGCGTCGCCGCTGAGCACCGGGCGGGTCAGCCGCGCGCGGTAGGCGCGGGCCATGGCTGCGCGGTGCTGGCTCGGATCGCGGCCGGAGGAGGCGCGCAGCAGCATGCTCTCCAAGCGGTCCAGGCCGTGGCTGACGGCACGGGCCTCCAGGTGGCCGGCCCAGATGGCGAACTCGGGGATCTCCTCGGCGAGCCGCCGGTGGTGCTCGTCGTAGCGGGCGACGGCCTCGCCCGGCAGCCGGCCGTCGAGAAGGGTCGTCACCGTTTGGCGGGCGCGCTCGTCGGCGCGATCCCACACGGCGAAGCCGGTGAGGTGTGTCCCCATGCGGCCGGTCGCTTCATGAAAGAAATCCCTGAGAACGGCAAGCATTTCAGCGTACGAGAGATCGGGCGCCGGAAGTGGGATGTGTGAGGTCAGGATGCTGGTGATGAGCGTGTTGCCGCTGGGCTCGGCGGCGAACCGGAGTTGCTCGTCGCGGTCGAAGCCCGGGTTGCCGACGCCCGCTTCGGTGAGACAGTCGTCGAACGCCTCGAAGAAGGACACCACCACGAGTACGGCGTGCGCGGCCTGAAGCCGTTCACTGCGTTCGTGGCGTCCCAGTCCCCGTACGGCGTCATTGATCTGAGCGGTGACCAGCTCTCCCAGCCGGATCACCTCGGTCTTGGCGTCGAAGAGGCTGATCGCAAGCTCGCTGCCGCCTGCGGTGGCCACGCTCAGCGCGCCGCCCAGCAGGTTGTCGATCGCCTTGGCGAGCGGCCCCTTCCCGCCGAGGATCTTGACGGCGTCGGTATAGGACAGTCGCTGCGGCATCGCCTCATCATGGCCTATCGGTCATCGAGGCCGCTGCCGAGCTGACCCGTGTGCGCAGTTCGGGGAGAGGGCCGGCGCGACCGCTGCGACCCGGCGGAGTGAGTTCTCGTTGCCGCGGCCGGCCCTGCGCGGACCGGCCGCGGCGCGGTTCAGAGCTTGCGGCCGCGTTGGGCGATGCCCTGCGGGCCGTACGGGTATTCGCCGATCGCCGGGGTGCTGGCCTCGGTGAGCAGCTCGGTCTCCTTCTCCGACAGGTGCAGATCGGCGGCGCCCAGGTTGTCGTCGAGCTGCTCGAGTGTGCGCGCGCCGAGGATCACCGAGGTGACGGCCGGCCGGGCGGCGAGCCAGGCGAGAGACACCTGCGACATCGACACGCCGCGCTCGTCGGCGACGCTGCGCACGGTGTCGAGGATGTGCCAGGTGCGGGTGTCGGAGTTGCGGGGGCCGTACGCCTCCATGCCGCGGGCCGGGTCCTCGCCGAGCCGGGTGGCGCCGGTGGGTTCGTCGTCGCGCCGGTATTTGCCGGTGAGCCAGCCGCCGCCCAGCGGGGACCAGGGCAGGATGCCGATGTTCTCGTTGCGGCACACGTCGACGAGTTCGAACTCGATCTCCCGTACCAGAAGGTTGTATTGCGGTTGAAGGGTGACGATGGGCGCAAGCCCGCGGAATTGGGTGATCAGCGCCGCCTTCTGCAGCTGCCAGCCGAGGAAGTTGCTGACGCCCACGTAGCGGATCTTGCCGGCGCGGACCGCGTCGTCGAAGAACGCGAGCGTCTCCTCGATCGGGGTCAGCGGGTCCCAGGCGTGCGCCTGGTAGAGGTCGATGGTGTCGACGCCGAGGCGGCGCAGGCTCGCGTCGAGCGCGCGGGACAGGTTCACCCGGCTCAGCCCGGCCGAGTTCGGGTCGTCGCCCATCGGGAAACGGCCCTTGGTGGCGATGACGAGCCGGTCACGCGCGCCGGATCTGGCCGCGAGCCAACGGCCGACGACCTCCTCGGAGACGCCCCGCGAGTAGACGTTGGCGGTGTCGATGAAGTTGCCGCCGGCCTCGACGAACCGGTCGAGCTGGGCGTGCGACACCTCCTCGCTGCTCTCGTTGCCGAACGTCATCGTGCCCAGGCACAGGTTCGACACGATCGTGCCGGTGCCGCCCAGGGTGCGGTATTCCATCAGCCAGCTCCTTACGCCGAGATGACCTCATCATTCCCCGCGGCGCCCGAATAACGCGTCGCCGGCCGACTGCGGTCGGACCAGCAGCACGCCGGGTTGCCGTGCGGGTATCGCGGCCCGAGCCGCGATGCCGGTCGGGCGGCGCACTGATTGAAGCCCTTCGCGCCGCACGGCCGGAGGTGCCGGGCACGTCGTGGCGTGCCCGGCACCTCGTCAGGATCCCCGCTGGCCGCCGTCGGCAGCTTCCCGTCCGACGCCATCGCGGGCATGCTCGCCGCACCGATCAGCAGCGCCGGCAGGCGATCAGCGCCTTGAGCACCTCGCGGTCATCCATCGCGCGGTAAGCCACAGGCACCTCGTCGAGGGTGACCGTGCGGCCGAAGACCTTGCCGGGGTCGACGGTGCCGTCGAGGACGCCGGGCAGCAGTTCCTCGATGTAGGCGCGCACCGGGGCGGGACCGCCGTTGAGGGTGATGTTGCGGCCGAACAGGCTGGCGAAACCGACCGGCGCCTCGTCGTACTGCGGTACGCCGACGCGGCTGATGACGCCACCGGCGCGGACGATGCCGACGGCCTGGTCGTAGGCGGGGCGGTGCCCGACGGCTTCCAGGACCTTGAGCACGCCGCCGCCGGTGAGGTCGCGGACCTTGGCGATGCCTTCGTCGCCGCGCTCGGCGACGACGTCGGTGGCGCCGTACTCGATGCCAAGGTCGGTGCGGACCTTGTGGCGGCCCATCAGGACGATCTGCTCGGCACCGAGTTGCCGGGCCGACAGGACGGCGAGCAGGCCGACCGCGCCGTCGCCGATGATCGCGACCGTCTCGCGGCTCTGCCGGGAGGTCAGGTCGCTCACTGCTGGTTCGCCTTGTCGTAGAGATATTGGGCGACGGGCTCGAGCCAGGTGGTGGGGTCGCTGCCGTCGGGCTTGGCCTCGAGCAGCGCGAGATGGCTCATGAAGGTGCCGGTGGCGGCGCCGTGCCAGTGTTCCTCGCCGGGCGGGCAGATCACGGTCTCACCAGCGTGGATGCGCACGACGGAGCCGTCGCGGATGCCGACCAGGCCGACGCCCTCGGTGACGTGCAGGGTCTGGCCGACGGCGTGCGAGTGCCAGTTGGTACGCGCGCCGGGCGTGAAACGCACCAGCGCCACGGTCATCCTCGACGGCCCGGTGCCGTTGTAGATCGGCGTCATGTAGACGTCGCCGGTGAATGCCTGGGCGGGCGTCTTCACGGTCGGGCGGACGGGCAGCAGTTCCATGCCGGGCTCCTCTAGACCTTCGCCGGCTCGACATATCAGGCTCACATCGAACATTCGGATCTGCCGCGGACAATTGCGCTCTGACCCTACTCCGTCGCGCGTAGACATGTAGCCGGGGCGCCGGGGCTGGCTGGAGCCAACGGAGCCGTCGGCGGCCCTCTGCAGCGTAGTGCTGACTTGGATAAAGAATGAGGCGTGGGCACGGCGCCGCCTGGTAGGAAGGTGACCATGATCGAGTTGGCTACCAGCGAGGTGATGGGCCGCCGGGAGAATCTGGCCGGGCACGTTCGAGACGCCCTTGCTGCTGCCGGGCTCCCCATCGCGCCGCCCGACATGAGCCATCAGCTAATCAGCGGAGGCGCGTCGGTCAGGGTCGACAAGCTCGCGGACTGCCACGCGCCAGTTCGCATCGATTGGCGCACCAATCATGTGCTGATGGACGCCGCCATGGAGGCCGGCGTAGGCACGCCGACATTCGTCCACTACATGGTGGTTCTTGAGGGGATGCTCCACGTCATGAAGGAGATCCTCTCCTCGGAGGGCTTCGAGACTCGTGACAGCACCAACGATTTCGCGCCGTTCACCATCGAGGTGCTCCGTCGTCCAGACGGCACTTCCGCCTGGACGACGGCCGGTCATATAAGCAGTATCGGCTTCCCGGGCGCAAGGCACTGATCTAGCCGCTGAGCGCGCGCCGACCGGGTTCCCCGTCACTTCGCCGTAGGACAATCCCGCCGCTGACAGAGGTACAGCCGTGATCACATACGCTCTGCGGCTGTTCGAGGCTTCGCGGATCTGCCGCTGCGTCATCTGTCACGACTACGGCGACCGCGATGACTACGACGCGGCCGACCACGGCGTGATCGGCAATGTGAAGGAGTTCGGGTGGAGCGTCACGGGCGTTCCCGCGGATGACCATGGGCCGGGCTGGTCGTACACGGTCGGCCGCTGGCACAGCCGGGGCGGGCCGGAACTGGCCATGTTCGGACTCGACCTGCGTGTCATGCAGTCTTTGCCTGAACATCCTTGGGCAACGGGACGGCCTGGAAGAGGGCCAGACCATGACGATGTCGTCAACGGCTACGCGGTGCACCTGAGGACCGTCGAGCCAACCTGGTATCGGGCCTTTTTCGGCCAGGCCATCTGGTATTACCGGCGCCCGCCCATTCCGTTTCTCGAGGTCGTCTGGCCGGACCGAGACGGCGCGTTCCCCTGGGACACGGGCGACCTCGCCCAGCCACACCTCTGGCTCGCACCCGCCGATCATGTGCAAGGCGTCTGGACCCAAGACGTCTGAATCAGGTTGGCATACGGGCGGGAGTCGGGGCGATGCCATCGGGCTTTCTGTGCCGGTCGAGGCTGCACGTTCAGGCGGTAGTTGATGCCCCGCTCCACCGCCGCAGCAGTCGCGATCAAGCCGCCGGTGAAGAATGCTCGCATGTTGCGAAAGATCGATTGCGTAATGGTGCGCGTTCCCGATCTGCCGTCGGCGGTGGAGTTCTACACGCAGGTTTTCGGGCTCCGGCCGCTGTGGCGTGACGCGTCAGCGGTTGGCATGGGTATGCCGGAGACGGACGCGGAGGTCGTGCTGCACACGATGGACCTGCCCCGGGACCGGAGTGTGCACTACCTGGTGGACGACGTGCTCGACGCCGTGGCGACAGGCCAGTCGGCTGGTTGCCTTGTTCGCGAGCATCCCTTCGAGACAGCGATCGGCCTGTGCGCAGTCCTGGAAGATCCGTTCGAGAACACACTGTGCCTTCTTGACATGAGTAAGGGACCGAGAGTGGTCTGACGCGCCGCTTCCACTTCTAGCCGCCGACCGTGCGCGGGCCCGCCCCGATAGCGGTTATGCGGCGTGATCGTGGACCGGCTCGGCCTCGGCGCACGCTCGTGCCGATGTGGGTGCGACACGAGGTCGCACGTAGTGAGTGAGTACGTTGATTGGAGGGCGGGTTTTATGCCCGAGACGTAGCTCCCGGTCAGAATCTCCAGACCGGTCCCGCCCTGACATGCGTGGCGAGTAATTGTCAGGTGCGAAGCTCAGGGAAAAGCCCAAGGGCACCCATTCCGACTGGGTGTCACAGGTGAGGGAAAGGCCGAAAGGGTGAATATGGTGAATGCCAACTCGCCGGAACGTGATGCCGCCGCAGCCCTGGAAACCGACCTGCGCACCGCCGGTCATTTGGACGTCGACTCCGGCTTATTGCGGGCCATGACCGCCGGCCGCGTCCGACCTCACTGATTTCCGAAGAGAGTGTGTCACAGTACGTCGCTGCCCCAAGAAAAATGCACGGACGAAGGCGCGGGCCATCGCGTCACTGGCGGCATTCACCCGAGCCCGGCTGCGCGCTACTCGACGGCGGGCTTCTGCTGCCGCAGTCCGGGCACAGATCGCGCGGAGCACGTCACGCACCGGCGGCGACACTCCCGCCCCTGGTCTGGCGATCGACAAGGAATCTGGCACCGGTATAGCGCCGGATCGCTGCCGGCCTGAGCCGGCAGCGCGACGCGGCGATGGCTCGCGTCAGAAGAACCAGCGCCAGGCGACGATGTTCGGGACGTTGCCGTTGACGTCCAACGGGTTGGCGCTGTGGTTGTTCGGGTCGCACCAGTCCACGATCAGGGGGTAGGTCGAACGCAGCTCCTCCCACGTGCGTCAGGCCGGAGGCACTTGGCGGGGGAGGTGTTGCTGACGAACTTCACCCAGCCGTTCTTGCCGACCGCGGTCCAGATGACTCCTGCCTCGTTGCAGGAACCCAGGGTCACCTTTCCTGTCGTCAACAGGACCTGGAGGCAATTGCCGGACACCTTGTGCTTGACCAGCATTGCGCCCGCGTCCTGGACGGTCCACTGCTGGTAGTCGATGTTTCCATGGCCACACGCGTGGAGGTAGGCGGAGTTCCCGTCGCCATCCAGGCACCAGCCCGCATTCCCCACGTTCTCGTAGTGCACCTCCTGGATCGGATCTCAGTGCGCCGGCGACGCGTGGGCCGAGACTGGCAGACGTTCCAGGCGGGAATACCGGACGTCGACGGATCGTGGTGTGTGTTGAACTGGGTGGCATGCAGATGCGTCCAGCGGAACTCGCGGCGATCCGCGCCGGAGATGTCGACGTGGCGTTCCGCCGATGGGAGCGGCCTCGGGTCAGGGTTGGTACCCGGATGCGTACCGGGATCGGACTGGTCGAGGTCACGTCCGTCGACCGAGTGCCGGTGAAATCGCTGACTGCCGCGGACGCCCGCCGGGCCGGCGCGGCTTCGCTGGCGGCGCTGCGGCAGGGGTTGGACCGCCTGCACCCCGACCGGCCCATATATCGGGTCGGGTTACGGTACGCCGGCATCGACCCGCGGCAGGAGTTGCGGGAGGCGGTACCCGACGCTGCGGAGATCGACGCGATCGGTGCCTGGCTCGACCGGCTCGACCGCGCCTCGCCGACCGGGCCGTGGACCAGGGCGACGCTGCTGCTGATCGACGAGCTGCCGGCCACTCGAGCACCCGACCTCGCCCAGCGGATGGGCCGCGACACCCCTTCGTTCAAACAGAACGTGCGCAAGCTGAAGGAGCGCGGCCTGACCGAATCGCTGGACATCGGGTACCGGCTCGCGCCGCGCGGCGCCGCCGTGCTGGACCACGAGGGTCATCCCCGGACAGTCCGGGATCGGTTGGCACCGGAGCCGGGCATCCCGCTGCCACACCTCGGCGCTGCCGCGACACGTGCGCTCACCGCGCGCGGCGTGGTCCGGCTCGATCAGGTGGCCAGACTCAGTGCCGGCGAGGTCCAGGCACTACACGGCGTCGGACCCTACGCCCTTCGCCATCTGCGCGCGGCGATGGACGCGGCCGGGCTGGCGTTCCGCGACGATCCTGGCGTATCACTGCCCGCCATGCCAGGAACGGCCTGAATGCCCGTTCGCAAGGCGTGTGCAGTCCAGAGTGCGCATCGCCCGATATGCGTTCCGCGAGCGTCTAGATCAACGAGTATGATTGCCGCGTTGTTGATCAACGGGGGATCTCATGCGTGCAATCCTGGTGTCCGGCATCCTGGCCACCGTCGCCATCTCCACCGTCGCCTCCCCCGTTCAGGCTGCTCAAGTGCCGTGGTGGGACGCCATCAGTGCGCCAGGCGAATACAGCACGGTGCACGGCGTCACACCGGTCACGTTCGCAGCGGATCCTGACCTGGCGGCGGTGCAGCTTGACGACGGACCGGTGACGGCCGTCGACGGCGATGGGCCATGGACCACGACCGTCGATCTGTCACGGCGACTGTCCGGGCCGCAAAGCTTCGATGCCAGGTTGAGCTATCGCGACGGCCGCCACGCCGTGGTGTCGCGCCAGGTTTTCGTCGACAACGACCGCCCGGTCATCCAGGACGACACGAAGCAGCTGCTTTTCAACAGCGACGCCTTCTTCGAGCCGACAGTCACGGACACCAGCGATCGGGTCCGCGTCGACCTGCTGATCGACGGAAAGGTCGAGGCTTCGAATCCCTACGCTCCGTACTACCTGCCTTTCGGCGTCTACGGGCGGCGCAACGGCAGCCACCGGCTCACGCTGCGTGCCACCGACCCGTTCGGCCAGAGCAGCGAGATCAACCGTACGGTCGTGGTCGACACGATTGCGCCCACCGTGACCGGGCTGACGCCGGCCCACAAGGCATTCGTACGTGGCACCTTCACCGTCAAGGCCGCAACAGTCCGCGACGGCCACGGAGTAGCGCACGTCGAGCTGTACGTCGACGGCAAGTTCAAGGGCCGTGATGCCGTCGCGCCGTACAGCTTCAAAGTCACCACCAAGCAGGCGTCCTGGTATCAGTGGAACGTGGTGGACAAGGCCGGGAACCTGACCAGCATCGAACGCCACATCTTCGTCGACACCCAGGCCCCCAAGATCAGGAAGCTCAAGGCGCCGAAGAACAAGGCCCGCGTCCACGGCAAGGTGACGGTCACCTTGCAGCCCGACGACGACTTCGGCGTCGTACCCCGCGCCGAGTTGCTGGTCAACGGCAAGGTTGTGGCCACAGCCAAGAAGTTCCCCTACCGGCTGACCGTCGACACACGCCGGCAGAAGAAGACGATGAAGGTACAGATTCGCGTCTACGACAAGGCCGGCAACACCACGACAACCAGGACCCGCATCTGGAAACGCCGCTGAGCCCTCGGCCACCGGCGACTCTGACCTAGGTGCCCTTTCATCCCGGCTGCATACCCGGAAGCTGAACACCCACACCTGGCAGCTCGGCCCGGCTGTCATCCGCGTGCGCAGACCCCGCGCGGGCCGTAAAGCAACGCATACAACTCTGCTTGCATTTATCCGGGCAGCAGACCCGTCGGCAGCGTTCGATGTCCCGTCCCGAAAATCTGTGGTGCCTTGAGGCTCGAATCGAACCCGAATTCCACACGGCGAGCCGCTCTCCCGTTGGCGTGTTGAATCCGCGCGGGCCGGCCGGCCACGGCACCCGCGCATTTGTCAGGAAGCGCCACCTCTGCAGGCATACTCCTGCCGCCGGCAACGCCAACCACCCCGGATCTTGTGACGTCGCACCGTCACGGGGTTCAACAGGTCCACAAGATCGCGCCCGGCCCCTACGCCATTGCTGATGGCCGCCTCTTCGGCAAGATGACGACAGCGACGACCTTGGAACCTCTGGATTGCCCTAGTCGAGCAGCCACTGGTGCAGCATCTCGCCGAAGGGCGAGAAGGCCAGCACCGTCAGCGCCACCCAGACCACGGCCCACGCCACCGCCCGCGTGGACCGGCCACCGGCCATGACCAGGGCGATCCCGGCCAGCGCCAAGCCCACCAACGGCAATTGCGGAAAGTACACGACGATCGCGTGAGGAAGCGCGACCAGCCAGAACAGCGGGTTCCACACCGAGTCCGGGCCGATGACCGGGATCGAGTCCTTCGGGTCGCCGAGCCGTTCCAGGCCGGGGGCGAGCAAGGCCAGGCGCGCCGTGCGTGCGCCGCTACGGCCGGCCGGCCAGAACGCAGCTGTTGTTGGGGGGCGATTGTGCGCGCCCCGCATCATCGCCCCCGGTGGTGGATCAGCCGACCCTGGTGAGGTTGTGCTTGATGGTCGGCGCGCTCACCTTCACGTCGGCGCCACCGGTGGCGGCGAGGCAGGTCTTGCCGTCCGGAGTGGCGAGGGTCTTGAGAGCGACGTTCTCCAGCGTCACGGTCACGGTCGTGCCGTTGAACGCGAACGGGATTTGCGGGATCTTCGTGACCGCCTGCGGCGGCAGCTTGGCGATCTCGCCCTGCACCGCCTGCACGATCAGCGGCGCGAGGCCGTTGACGATGGTCTCGAGCAGGTTGTCCAGAATTCCCGGGACGCCGTGGAAGTCGAGGTCGAAGGAGATCGCGTCGATGCTGTCCAGGTCGACGGTGACCTCGTTGGCGGCGTTGACGGCGGCGGTCACGTGCACTGTCGGCCGGGCCACGCCGGTGGCCGTGAAGGACGCCAGGTTCTTGGCCCAGAAGTGCACGTCGACGTCGACGCGGGCGGTCCCGCGCAGCTGCCCGCTCTGCCCGGGGACGGGCTCGATCGCGACCTCCGAGACGCGGGCCTTGAACTCCGCCTTCAGGGTGATCGTGAAGAAGAAGAAATCGAATCGCTTCTCCCAGTATCCCGTGATCGGGTCGGCGGCCGCGAGCGCGTCGTTGAAGAGTGCGTTGAGCACGCCCGGCACGACCGCGACGAAGACGGTCTGGTCGGGCCAGGCGCCGGCCAGGGGCGCCGCCTCGGACTGGGCGGGCAGCACCGACGTCGTGACGAGTAGACGGCCCTGTCCCGTGGCGACGATCGGCGGGGACATCTGCAGGCTGCCCAGACCGATCGGCGGGATCTGCACGGGCGCGAGGAAGTTGTCCTCGATGAGTTTCATGAGTTTCGGCGCGAGGCCCCGGTTGACGATCTCGGCCAGGTCGGGGTTGTCCGGAATCTCCACGCTGAGCGTGACGATGTCGGGCGTGAGCATCCCGCCCGCCACCACGATCAGCTGAAGGCCGGCACGCACCGACGCCTCGATCTGGGTCGAGGGCTGATTGCCGGCGTAGTGCACGGTGAGGGCCACCCGCTGCACGAACATCTCGAACGAAGCGCTCGATTCGGCTGCGGCGGCCGCCGTGACCTCGTCGTCGCCGCGCCCGCGGACCTGGCGCAGCAACTCCTCGCGCCATCGCTCAACGAGCGCTGACGGCTGCAGCGAGACCACCGGAGCGGTCGCGATGTCGTAGTCGATGGCGGTCACGGTGAGCGGCGGCAGTGATACCGGCACGCTGCCGACCAGCAGCGCGCCGTGGGCGGCGTCGTACACCGTGCGGACGAACTCGTTGAGGGCGAATTCGTCGGTGCCGATGACAGCGTCGTAGTTGGCCATTGTTCCTCCTCGGTCGCTCGTCCCGTGGGAAGCGGGAACTCGTTCCACGGTTCGCTCGTGGGTCCCGTACCGCTTCGGGGAAACTCCCGGGGTTCAGCGACCGGCCACGACGAGGCCCACGAGCGCGAGCGTCACGGCGAGGGACACGCGCTGCGACGCCGGCGCTGTGACGGCGCTGCCCGCCGGCATCCTCGTGGCCGGCAATCAGGAGCAACGCGCCCACGCGATGGCAACACAGGGCGCCGCCAAGGTCAGCACCGCGATCACCGCCAGCAGCCTCCTGCAGACCTTCCGAGCCGACGGCGAACGTACCCTGGTCACCGCCGAGCTCCGCGCCACCGCCCGCGAGCTGTCCGCCCTGGACACTCCCGGCACCGGCGAAGCCGCCCGCCAGACCACGCTGGCCCGCGCCGACCAGTCCGCGCTGCCGCGGCTGCGCCCCACGGTCGAGACGATGACGAACGCACCCGCCACCGCGTCCGGCGTGGACGCCCGCACCGTGCAGGCCGTCACCGCCACGCCGGCCCAGTGGGAGGCCCTCCGGCTCGCCCAGAACCAGGCAGTGGACCGTGCCGAAACCACCGGGCAGCGCGGCGACATCCTTCAGGCCGCCGTCCTGTTCGCCTCACTCGGCTCCACCTTGGCGCTGCTGTCCCTGGCCGGTCCCGCCCCGGTCCTCGTCCGCCGCGGCGCCGCCGCCCTGCTCGCCTCGGCCGCGATCACCGCGGCCGGCGCGTACCTGTTCTGAGTCACCCGAGCGGCGTCCCGGCCGTGAGGAGACGTCGCTCGTCAAGGTGTTCGGCGCTGAGTCCCTGCACCGCGTC
Source organism: Actinoplanes sp. GCM10030250 (assembly GCF_042666575.1). Lineage (NCBI taxonomy): Bacteria > Bacillati > Actinomycetota > Actinomycetes > Micromonosporales > Micromonosporaceae > Actinoplanes > Actinoplanes sp. GCM10030250. The sequence continues at coordinate 113,566 of NZ_JBHTDO010000006.1, forward strand.
GCCGACCGGGCCGTTCCGGGGAAGCCTCCGGCCGGTCAAGGCGTGCCGGGCGGGATACCCCTGACGATGTCGTGCCCGACCATGCGCAGGAATGCCCCTTGGTGCAGATTGGCGCGGTTCTTGTCGGGGACACGCAGCCAGCCGATCATCGCGACCGGCACCGCCGGGATCGCCACCGCGAAGCCGGCCAGGACACCGATGGTCGGTATCCAGGTGCCGGCCACGCCGGTGGCGCCCAGCAGCACGAAGACAGCTACGGCGGCGAAGGCGAGCAGGGCGCCTCGCAGACCCCGCACATACATCCGATACGAGCCCTCGTTCCTGAGCCAGGCCGGCTGCTGTGTCACGTCCGGCACCCTAGTCGTCGGCCCACGGGTAGACCCACACCCGCTCCGTCCAGGTATGAGTGCCGCCGAACCAGCCCACGCCGGCGCCGGGCCCGATACCCACGTTGGGCGTCACCGTCCAGACGTTCGCGGTTCTCGACTTCGAGACGCCGACGGCGGCCTTGCCGCCGAAGAAGCCCTGCGCCTCGCCACCGATCGAGTCGCCGCCCTGGTCGTCGAGGCTGCCGTTGGAGATGCTGATGCCCGCCGAGCCGCCCGCACCCCCGCCGAACCAGAAGCCCGCACCGGCGGTGCGGGAGTAGCCGATGCCTTTACGATCGGCGGCGAAGCAGAGCGAGCCCACGCCGCTGGCCCCGAAGCCGAAGATGCCAGCGACGCAGAGCTGGGCCGACCAGCCACCCTTCTGCGGGGTGTACTGCTTCTTGACCTGCGGCTTGGGCTTCGGCTTGGGCTGCTTGAACGGCTTGCCCGGCCGGTCCTCGTACCAGACGGTGTTTCCGGTCCTGGTCTTCCGCGTGGTGGAGCCCTTGTACTTGTACTCGGGATGGTGGAAGTACCTGGGCTTGGCCTTGGCCTTGGGCCCGTTGGTCGGGTCGCAGTTCTTCTTACCCTCGCAGTACGCGCCGCGGGGCTGCCCGCACGCGCCGCCGCCACCCTTGGCGCATCCGCTGACGTTGGGGTCGCTGCGCAGGCCGGTCGGGTCGGAGTTGCCGACCGGCTCGTTCTCCGAGTAGGAGTACGCGTTCCACTGCTGCGGGTCGGCGAGGTCCTGGACCGGGTCGACCGAGACGAACTTGCCCAGGCCCGGGTCGTACTCGCGGGCACCCAGGTGGGTGAGCCCGGTCGGGTCGGCCTGCCCGCCCAGGTAGCCGCGTGCGTTGACCCAGGTGACCGCCACGCCGCGGGCTTCGCCGTACGGCTTGGAGCGCCGTTGGGTCAGGGTCTGGCTCGTGTCAGCGGTGATCGTGGCGTACGCCGTGCCCTGCGAGTCGGCGGCCAGCCAGCGCAGGCCGCCGCTGTCGCGCTGGGCGATCGTCTCGCCGCCGAAGGTGTAGTAGCGGATCGCGGTGGCCGTGCTCGCCCCGGCGGCCAGGCGTACCTGGGTGTCTCCCAGCTCGACGGTCGTCCCGGTGCTGTCGCGGGAGATCAGCCGCTCGCCGTCGGCGTCGTAGATGTAGCTGCCGGCGCCGCTCGCGTCGGTGACGGTGGCCAGTGATCCCTCGGCGTCCCAGGTCAGCGTCTGCTGGCCGTTGAGACCCGGCCGGGAGACGGTGTTGCCGGCCTGGTCGTAGGCGTACGTGCCGGCCGTCCCGCCGGTGCGGGTGGTGCCGGTGACGCCGTGCGGGCGGGTGGAGCCGGCCGCCGGGTAGGCGTACGTGGTGGTGACGTCGCCGGTGGTGGCGTGGTCAACCTGCTGACGCCGGTTGCCGACGCGGCCGATCGGGTCGGTCGGCGTGCCGAAGCTCCAGCTCTGCCAGTACGGCGCCGGGCCGCCCAGCGCCGCCGCCGATGCGGGCAGGTTGGTGCAGTCGGCCGATGCCGGCGTCCACGCCTCGGTCAGCCGGCGGTGGTGGTCGTACCGGAAGCACTGGGTGTCACGACCGGCCGCCGCGTTGTCGTCGATGAGGCGGATGTTGCCGGCCTCGTCGTAGTCGAACGTCGCGTTGGTGACGTACGCGCTGCCCACGCTGCGCGTCACCGACCGGCGTTCGACCCGGCCGGTGGACTCGTCGTAGTAGCGGGCGGACGAGACGAACCCGGCGCCGGTGAGCTGGGTCGAGCGGTTGACGGTGCTCGGCTCGTACAGGCTGGTGTAGGTGGCCTGGTTGACGTAGTAGGCCGCGCCCGTGTAGCCGGCCTTGAGCCGCGCAGCGGTGCCGTAGACGTCGTCGTATTCGTAGGTGACGGTCTCCTTGGCGAGGCCGCCGGCGGCCGGGAGCACGACAGTGGCCGGAGAGCCGTCCGCCTTGTACGTGCGGTCGGAATCGTAGGTACCGGCGAGCGCGCCCTCGGCGGCCGGGATGGTGACCCGGGTCAGCTTCGGCCGGTACTCGGCGTCCACCGAGACCAGGGTGCGCACGTACGCGCTGGTGACACCGTTCGCGGTGACGTTACGGGTGCTCGTGGCGGTGGCACCCTTGTACGGCGTGTCGTACGTCCAGGACGCCCGCACCGCGCCGGTGATCGTGCCGTCGCGCATGCTGGTCCGGCGGCCGAGGTCGTCGTAGGTGGTGGCGACCACCCGGTTCTCCGCGTCCTTGACCGTCTCGGCCTGGTCCTTGAGGTTGTACGTGGTGATCGTCGTGCCCTGGTCGGGGTCGCTGCCCTGGGTCTGCCGCCCGCGGATGTCGTACGTGTAGCTCCACGTGTTGCCGGAAGCGTCGACGACGGTGGCCAGCTTCCCGGCCGGGTGGTAGGTCATCTTCGTCTCGTCGTACCCACCGGTCGGTGTGCGGCCGTGGTGCTCGCGGACCGCGGTCGTGCGGTCCCGGGAATCGGTGTACGTGGTGACACCGATACCGCCCTGCGGCGGGGTGACCGCTGTGTGGGTGCCGTGGTAACTGGTCGTGGTGCGCCATTTCTCGGCGCCCTCGGACAGCTGGATCTCGTTGGTGATCCGGCCCGCGCCGTCGTACACGCGCACGGTCTGGCGCGGGACGTCGTCGTCCAGGGTGAGCCCGTCCTTGATCTTGCCGGTCGGCAGGCCGGCCATGGCGTGCTCGTCGTTGGTCTTCCACAGCCGCCCGGCGGAGTCGTGGAACGTATCGGTGACGATCTTCTCGGTCGGGCTGGGGCCGCCGTAGGCCACCGTCTGGGTCTGCCGGTCGCGCAGGAAGCCGTCGAAGATCTCGTGGCTGACGCGGTAGGCGCCGTTCGGGTCGAGTTTCTTGGTGACGACCGTCGAGGCGTCCTTGACGGTGATCCCGTCCGCCTTGATCAGCGTGTAGTCGAAGTGGGCGGTCGGCGCGCTGCCGAACGTCGCCCGGGGCCGGCCCGGCGACCAGACATCGGTGGTACGGCCAGCGGCGTCGTACGCGTACTCGGTGATCCGCCCGTTCGAGTCGGTGACCTTGGTCGGCAGTCCTCGGGCCGGGTTGAAGTCGGTGGTGGTGGGCCAGTCGAGGTGGTTGGTGACCACAGTGCGGGTGGTGGGTGCGCCGGTGGACGGGGTGAAGACGGTGCGGGTCCGGGCGCCGGTCACGTCGGTGGTCTCGGTGACCCGGCCGACGGCGTCGTACTTGTTGGTCTTGTCGACGTGATAGCCGCGGGTTCCCCCGCTGAATCCGCTGATCGTCTCGGTCGTGGTGACCTGACCCTTGGTGGGCGTGGCGTTGTAGCCCAGCGTGTCGAAGCTGTGCCGGGTGTCGCCGATGATCTGCGCCTCGGTGGTGGCCGCGGTGGCACACGACCCGGCCCAGCTGTGCGTGCGCTTGACCGGCGTGAGCAGCCAGTTCGTGCCGGTGATGTTGCGCGCGTACTCGGTGGCCGTGCACTCGTCGTCACCGGTCGGCGTCTCCTCGCCGAGGTCGGCGACCTGGGTGACCATGCCGTAGTTGTCGTAGGTGGAGACCGCCTTGGTGCGCCGCCACCCGCCGCCGTCGAGGCCTTCACGCACCCGAACGGTGGACGGCCCGGTGAACCGGGACTCGACCGTGGAGGTGCCGATGGTGCGGGTGGCGGTCGCCGCGGACTGCCAGAAGTCGGTGACGGTGGCCTCGACGATCGTGCTGCCGTCGTACGTGATCTGCTCGCGGGGTTTACCGGCGAACGCCTCGTGGTCGACCGCGGTGCCGCCGTCGCGGTCGGTCACCGACACCGACCGGGCGGTGCCGTTGGCCAGCCGGTCGCCGTGCATGCCGCGGTAGTAGAGGGTCTCGGTCCTGCTCTGCTCCCCCGCGCCGCCGAGCGTGGTGACCACCCGCGGGTAGCCGCGCCACTGCGCCCAGCTCAGCTTCGCCGTGGGCGTGATGCCGTCGTTCATGTCGTAGTGCCAGAGCGCCTGGTTGCCCGGGTTCTCATAGTCGTAGTGGGTGAGCTCGGTCTTGTTGCCGCCGGCGTGGTCGATCTCCTGGATGTCGGTGACGACGTACTTGTGGAAGTAGTCGGTGACGTCCGTGGTGCGGCCCTCCGGCGTCCACTTGACCGGGTAGCAGCGCAGCGCGTTGTTGTCGAGTGCGGCCACCGCGGGCATGCGCGAACCGACCACGCAGTCCGGGTCGCTGTAGGTCACGAAGATCTGACCGCCGGTCTCGGTGCGGATCGAGTTGACCCGCCACCAGTTCATCGCGAGCGCCCAGTCACCGCCGGAGGAGTCGACCCGGTTGGGCTTCTGGACGCCTTCGAACGACACGCTCGGGTACGGCACGCTGCCGCCGTTGAGCCCGGTGTAGGTGACGCTCTTGAGCCACAGGCCGGGCCGGGTGCCGTCGCCCGGGTCCGGGAAGCTCTGGTCGAACGTCCAGGAGTCGACCGGGCTGCCGGACTGGTTGGTGGTCACCTTGCTGACCCGCTTGGCGCTCCAGAACGTCGGCGATCCCTGCAGGCAGTTGGTGGCTTTCGGCGCGACCGAGCAGTCCAGGTCCCACGGGGTGTCCGGAAAGGTGGTCGGATTCTTGGTGCCGCAGTTGGCCAGGCAGCGGTCGCTGTTGGTGAACACGACCTGGTTGCCGCCGCCGTAGTCGATGCGCTCCAGGTAGCCGCCGCGCACGTAGTCGACCGGGGAGGCGCTCGTCTGGTTCTTGGCGTACTTGTTGGTCTCCTTGGTGTACGTGTACGTCATCGTGTTGCCGTTGATGTCGACGACCTGGTCGAGGTTCCACCGCCAGGCCTGGTTGCACCATGAGTTCGCGAACGTGGTGTTGCGGCACTCGTCGTTGGTGTTGTTGCCGAACACCGGCACGGTCCACGCCGAACTGGCCGACCGCCCGAACCAGTACTGGGTGCCGTCGGCGGTGGTCACCTTCCAGTGCTCGTTGTTGTTGTCACCGTTGGTGACACCGCTGGTCAGGCGCTCGATCTTCGAGGCGTTCTCGGACGTCAGGTGCCACTTGCCGTCGCTGTCCTTGAGCAGTTCCCCGGAGCTGCCCGGCATCTGCAGCACGGCGTTGTCGGTGCCCCAGCACAGGTCACCGGTCTTGGTGGTGTTCAGCGCGCCCGGACCGCCCATGTCCTCCTGGCAGGTCTTGTAACGCCGCTCGATGTACCCGCCGCCGCCGAGCGAGAAGCCCTCACCGACCTGACCCGGCTGATTGTTCGATGCGGCATGCCGGCCGTCGACGCTCTGCGCCGAATAGGACAGCCCGATGTCCGGTTCCGGTCCGGCCGTGGTGGCCGGGCCGCTCATACCGTACGACCAGGTGAAGTCGCCGCTCGAGCCGGACTGCGTCCACAGCGCCGAGGGCTTGAGGTCGGTGGCGGTGAACGTGCCGGCGCCGCTGGACGGGCCGGTGGTCAGCGCGACCGTGGTGCCCGCCGCGCTGACCGCGGGCACCTGCGCCGTGGCGGTACGGGCCCGCGCGTCGTTGCGGGTCGGCAGCGGGACGGGCCGGCATTCCGTACCCGGGTCGCAGTCCGGCAGCGCTACCAGCTGCAGCCGGGCCGCCCCGTCGGCGCCGAACGCGGTCGCGAACTTGTCGTACTCCACCGTGACGTCCAGCGCGGCCGGCGCGGCCGACTCGGTGCTGACCCGCAGCAGGAGCCCGTCCACGCCGGACCGGGCGGCAGCCGCCCGGTCCAGGGTGCTGACCTTGGCCTTGGCTGCCCCGCCACCGTTCACGCCTCCAGGCGCGGCGACCAGCACGGGCAGCCGGCCCGCCCGCGCCCGGGTCTTGATCAGGGGCGTCTCGGCGGTGGCGGCGGCGGGCCACTCGGGGGCCGGCCGCTTCACCTTCGCGGCGGCCACGGTGCCGTCCACGGTGGTCTTGACCCGGGCTGCCGCCGGCTCGGCGAGCGGCACGGTGTCGTAGCGCTGGGCGGGCAGCGGTTTGGCCGGTTCGGCGGCCTGCGCAGCGGTGGCGGGCACCATGAGCAGGCCGGCCGCCAAGGCGGACACGGAGATGAGGACACGACTAATCACGACAACGCGCTCCTGGCGTCAAGCGGGCGGCGGATGGGATCAGGGCTCGTTGAACAGTGCGGTGATGTCCTCGGCAGCCAGCGTGCCCTGCCAGACCCGGACGCGGTCGATGGCGCCCTTCCAGTACGTGTTGCTGCCGCTCAGGTACTTGCCGCGGCCGACAGTGAAGCCGCCGGTGGAGTCCCAGGCCGGCCGGTAGTTCGCGGTGTTCGCGAGCACGCCGTTGACGTACAGCCGCATCACGCCGGCGGTGGCGTCGTAGGTGGCCGCCAGGTGGGTCCAGGCACTGGTGGCCCCGGTGATGAACGCCGCCATCTGACTGCCGGCCGTGTCGTCGGTGGTGCGCATGCCGAACACCCATGCGCCGCCGGTGAAGTTGTCCTGGTAGCGCAGGTAGGCGGAGCTGTTGACGGTGCCGTCCTGGCCCCAGACCGTCTGGTTGCCGGTGTTGCTGTCGCGCCGCACCCAGGCGGTGACCGAGAACGACTGGTCGGTGCGCACCACCCGGCCCGCGGTAGCCGCCGCACCGGTCACCCCGTCGAACACCAGCCCGTTGGAGAAGTTGTAGCCCTCACCCCACTGGGTGGCGAGCTGGGTGGGCTGGGTGGCGTGCGTGGTCTGCGTCAGGGTCAGCGGCCGGTCGTAGCCGGAGCCGTCGGTCACCTCACGCGGCGCGTCGTCGTCCAGGTCGTCCATCTCCCACTGGCCGACCTGCACCGGCTCGGTCAGCGGCCGCAGGTCGATGACCGGGTCGATCGCCCGGTCCCAGACCCGGACCTCGCCGAAGGTGCCGCCGACGAAGTTGCCCAGCACGCCCGCGGTCCTGGCCTGGCCCACGTGCATCGGGCCGGTGGCGTTCCACGCCTGCGCCGGGTTGTAGGCGGCCGTGCCCTCCAGTTTGCCGTTGACGTACAGGCGCAGCTCCTGGGTGCCGGCATCGTAGGTGCCGGCGACGTGCGTCCACACGCCCACCAGCGGCGCCGAGGTGCCGGTCGCGGCGGCCTGGGAGTAGGTGCCGCCGTCGGCGGTGTGCCGGACGAACCGGTAGCGGTTGACCCCGGTCGACGGGGTGGTCTGCAGATAGAAGGCGCTGGAGCTGGTGCCCGACTGGCTGAGCAGGGTCTGGAAGCCGGTCGTGTTGCTCAGCTTCACCCACGTCGCGACGGTGAACGTCCGCGACGTGTTGAGCACCGGGGCCGCGCTGCTCGCCGACTGGGTGGTGCCGTTGAACGTCAGCGCCTTTTGCACACCGGTGGCCGAGTGGGTGCCGACGATCCGGTCGTCGGTCCAGCCGGGATTGTTCGCGAGAGCGAGGCTCGGCCCGCCGGTGGGGGTGGTCTGCGCGGTGCTGCCGGAGCCCTCGTCCAGGCCCCACACGGCGGCGGGCGCGTTGCCCTCGTTCACCAGGAACCTGTAGTCGTACGGGCCCGAGGCGTTGCCGGCCTGGTCCTTGGCGCGCACGGTCAGCACGTTCTCGGCGAGCCGGTTCGGGGTCACCCAGATGGTCACGCTGCCGCCGGCCGTGGCCGGGGTCGCGGTCATCACCGGGCCGGCGTTGAGCTGGTACGCGTACGACGCCACGTCGGCCTGGCCGTTGGGCCCGAAGGTGAACTGCCCGGACCGGCCCATGTTGCCGTGCACGACGTCGTCCGGCGTGGCCTCGGGGTAGAGGTTGTCGGCCGTGGCGACGGACGGCTTCGCGGTCGGCCCGGTGGTGTCCACGTCGAACTCGCAGTAGGCAGACTGGTTGGAGCTGCCACCCAGGGTGTCGCTCGCCCGCACCTGCCAGCGCAGCCGGTCGCCGTTCGCGATGCCGCTGGTGATCTGCACCTCGGCCTTGGCGCTCGGGGCCACGCCGGACTTGGTGCGCGGCCAGCCGGAGACCGTCGCCCACGTGCTGCCGTCGTACTTCTGCAGGGTGAACTGGCCGCTGAGCGTGCCGCCGTTGGTGCCGTCCGGGTCGGTCAGCACGGCCTTGAGCCACGGCGACGACGACCGCAGGATCGGCCGGTTCGTGCCGGTCACGCACGCCTGCGCCGGTGCCGTGTAGTCGGCGGTCAGGGTGAGCTGCCCGGCCGACGGGGTGTTCGGCGGGGTGTTGTACTCGATCGACAGCTTGGTCAGGGCCGGGTCGAACTTCTTCCAGTTCTTCGAGTCGCCCTCGCCGACGCGGTTACCGGTCTCCCCGGCGGCGAGCGCCAGCGTGTAATTGGTCTGGCCCTTGGCCGCGTCCACGTCGGTGCGCAGCGCGGCCGCCGTGTACTCCAACGGCTTGTTCGGCTGCGGGTCGTTTCCGCACCCGGCGCCGGTGCTCGGCTTGTGCGCGTTGCCGCTCATGGTCTGGATGAACAGCTGCAGGTCGGGGCCGTCCCACGCCTGCCGGCCGGCGGTGGCCAGGTCGGCCGAGCGGAACAGGCTCACCGGGGTGGCCGTGCACGACCAGGAGTGCGTCATCGTGGTCAGGAACTTCGCGCTGCGGATCTGCTTGCCGGCCAGCGAGGCCAGGTTGAAGGCGAAGAACGGCCGGGCGATGCCGGAGCCGTCCGGGTCGCGGCCGGCCCGGGCGACGCCGTCGTTGCGGTTGGCGTTGGTCTCGTTGGCGTAACCCCAGCGGATCTTGTTGATCGTCGTCCACGGGTCGATGACCACCGGGTACACCGCGTTCCTGCCGCGCAGCACCTCGGTGTCCGGCACGATCACCAGTTCGTCGTTCTCGATCCCGGTGGCCAGCTCGGCCCGGTTCGCCTTTTCCGGCAACTCCTCGCTGAGGGTACGAGCCGACGCCCGCACGGCCGGGGCGGTGCCCTTGGCGTCCCACATCACCGCGCCGTCAGCCGACGCCACGTTGCGGCCCGCGCGGTCGCGTACGGCGAACCCGCCGCCCGCTTTGCCGGCCACCGACACGCCGGACGCCGCCACCTTGAACCGCAGCTCGTCGAGTTCCGGGTTCTGCGCGGCCTCGCGGGTGTTCACCACCAGTGACCAGGTGAAGCCGTCGGACAGCGCGCGCACCCGCAGGTCGACGTCGTCCAGCACGGACTCGTAGACGGCGGTGTCGTTCTCCAGCCGCGGCGCGGGCAGGGTGCCCGGCCAGGAGAACGCGACTGATCCGCCGGCCACCGGCAGCGTTGCCATCGGCTGTGTGCCGCCCGCCGAGAAGGTGGTGGCGGCCAGCGTCGCGACCGGTGTCACCACGCCGTTCTCCAGTCGCAGGCGGCGGTCGATCTGCCGCCAGCCGCCGGCGCTGTCGCCCGTCCATCGTGGCTCGGCATAGGACTCGAGGACCAGCTTGCCGGCCGGGGTCGCGAATGCCCGCGACGTCTCGGTCTGTGAGCCGTGTACCACGACCGGGACGCCCGTCTGGGCGGCCGCGTCCAGCGCGGTGTCCTCAGCTGTCGGTGACGACGAGGGCGGCGCCGCCGCCGCTGCGGCTGCCGGCAGTGCGATCATTCCGCAGGCCGCCAAGACGGCAGCAGAAACGAATCCGCGCAGGGTGGAACCCCGTCCGGCCATGGCACACATCCCCCGTGAAGCGTGGCGATCGTAAGTGACCACACCGTATGTGTTCGAATGATCGCTGTAAATAATCTTGTTGGTGAATGTTTGCTGCCTCCGACAACGAAACTCGCCCGCGAAGGCATGTCACATCGTTTCGTCAGGCTGTGAACGTCGCGTCGAAGTCGCCGCCGTGGTTGCTGAACCGCACCCGTGCGTCGGTCACCCGGTGGGCGACGCCGTCGACGTGGACCTCCCGCGGGTGCGCGCCGCGGATCACCAGGACGAATTCGTCGCGGACGAACTCGGGGTAGCCGTCGCCGGTGGTGCGAGCGAGCACCGTCACCACGGCCCCGGTCCGGGTCAAGGTGAAGACTGTCCGCCGGACCGCGCCGCCCTCGGCCGCGGTGGTGGCGCCGTCGTCCTCGACCAGCACCGAGGTGTGCGCGCCGTCGCCGGCCGGCACCACCACGTGCAGCTCCGTGCTGCGAGGCTGGTAGCCGTCGGCGTGGGCGGGGGCGTGCGGCCACATCGGGATCACCGCACCGCCGCGGGCGTACAGCGGGATCCGGTCCATCGGTGTCGCCGCGGTCACGAATCCCGGCCCGGTCAGGACTGTCCCGTCGTACCAGTCGACCCAGGTCCCGGCCGGCAGGTACACACGGCGGGCGGTCATCCCGGCGGCGAGGACCGGTGCGACCAGCAGGTCCGGGCCGAACAGGTACTCGTCGTCGATGTCCCGGGCCAGCGGGTCGTCCTGATGGTCGAACACCAATGGGCGCTGCACCGGTGCGCCTGTCCGGCTCGCTTCGACGAATGCCGCGTACAGGTACGGGATCAGCCGGTACCGCAGTCGGATGGCCTCGCCGACCAGGCCGGCCACCGTCGGCCCGAACGACCAGGCGTACTGGTCGACGTGATTGATCGCTGAATGGTTGCGGCAGAAGGGTGTCAGCACCCCGTACTGCATCCAGCGCAGGAACAGTTCGGCGTTCGTGTCGCCCATGAATCCGCCGACGTCGGCGCCGACGAATGCCTGACCGCTCAGTCCCAGCCCGGCGGCCATCGGCATGCTCATCGCCAGGTGGTCCCATCGGGAGAGGTTGTCGCCCATCCAGTTCGCGGCGTACCGCTGAATTCCGGCCGATCCGGCTCGCGACAGCACGAACGGGCGCTCGTCCGGGCGTTCCGCGCGCCATCCCTGCACTGCCGCCATTGCCATCAGCAAGGCGTACTGGTTGTGGAATCGTTCGTGGGAATGCCGGCCTCGGCCGAACCGCATGGCTTGCGGGTCGATGGCCCCGGTGGCTGGTTCGTTCATGTCGTTCCAGATTCCGGAGACTCCCGAGCGCAGATGCTCGGCGTTCAGCTGTCCCCACCATTCTCTGGTCTCCGGCAGGGTGAAGTCGGGGAATGCCGTGTCGCCGGGCCACACCTGGCCGAGGAACACTCCGCCGCCTTCGGTCCGGCACAGCAGGTCGGCGTCGATCGCCTCGTCGAACACCCGGTATCCGGGTTCGTGCTTGATTCCGGGATCCACGATGGTCACCAGTCGATATCCGGCTTTCGCCAATGTGCTCAGCATCGCCGCCGGGTCGGGGAACCGTTGCGCGTCCCAGGTGAACACCCGGTAGCCGTCCATGTGTTCGATGTCGAGCCACAGGCCGTCGCAGGGGATCTCCTCCTGGCGGTGCCGGCGAGCCAGCGCTTCGACGTCGGCCTGGGTGTAGGCGAACCATCGGCATTGCTGGTATCCCAGGGACCACACGGGTGGTACCGCGATCCGCCCGGTCAACCCGGTGTAGGCGGCCAGGATGTCCGGCATGCGGGGACCGGTGAAGACGTACTCGATGTATTGACCGCCGTCGAATCGGATCGAGTACTCCCCCGGAACGGAGAAGTCGTAGCAGGCGCGGTAGGGATTGTCGACGAACGATCCGGCGGTCGCGCCCGACGTGGCGTCCAGGTGGTAGATGAAGGGAATGGAGACGTAGTAGGGATCGAATTGTGTGCTCGTCCGGTCCGCCCGTGGGTCGTTCTCCGCGCGCGCGGCGGCGAATTCGCCGGAAGCGCGCGGGTCCAGGACGTCGACGTTCCACAGCGCGTAATCGCGGCCGCGCCGGTTCAGCGGGCCGGTCTTCTCCCCCAGGCCGTAGATCGCGTCAGCCCCACGGCACCGGCGGCGAATCACAAAGGCGTCGTTCAACATCGCGTACGCCCCGGCGCCACCATTCTTGTCGTCCGCGCCTACCGCAACCGGTGATCCGTCCGGGCGATGCACGTCCAACCGGAACGGTGCCATTCCCAGCGTGACCACCAGCCCCGAGGTCCGCAGCCGCACAACGCGGCCGCCGTCGTCGCCGGTCGTCTCCTCCACCGTGAACGGCACCTCGGCCGCCAGGGGATCCACGCACACCGCGTGGGAGGGGTGCTCGTCGAAGACGCCGCCCCGGGTGATCGCGAACCGTACGACGTCCTCGTGCACGACGTCGACACTGAGTCGTTCACCGTGCAGGCCGGCCAACAGGCCCCGTTTGGTCACCTCCACCGCGTCGACACGCGTGAAACTCCGGAAATACTGAGCGTCTGACACGCCTGGCCTTCCTCGACTGTGGAACTCAACCCTTGACGGCGGCGCTGGCCGCCCCAGCGACGAAGCGCTTCTGGAAGATCACGTAGACGATGACGACCGGAATGATCGACACCGTGGTCGCCGCGAACAGGCCGCCGTAATCAGTGCTGTACTGCCCGCTGAACGTGGTCAGGCCCACCGCGAGCACCTGCTTGGACGGGGTGCTGATCATGAGGTACGGCCACAGGTAGTCCTCCCAGACCCACAGGAACTGGAAGATGGCCAGCGCCGAGATCGCGTTGACGCTCAGCGGAGCGACGATGCGGTGGAAGATGTACAACTCGGAGGCGCCGTCGATCCGGGCCGCCTCGAGGACCTCGTCCGGCACGTTGTCCATGCTCTGGCGCATCATGAAGATGCCGAAGGAGCTGATCGCGGCCGGAATGATGATCGAGGCGTAGCTGTCCTGCAGCCCGGCGTCGGTGAACATCGTGTAGCGGGGAATCAGGACGACGGCCCAGGGGATCATCATGGTCGCCAGGACCACCGAGAACAGCGGCCCGCGGCCCCGGAAGCGGTATTTGCCGAACACGTACCCGCCGAGCAGGCTGGTGTAGACGGCGATCGTGGTGATCACCACTGCCAGCAGCATCGAGTTGCCGAACAGGCGTACCACGTCGAAGTTCTCCTGGATCGACCGGTAGTTGGCCAGGGTCCAGACGCGGGGCAGCAGGTGCTGGTCGACCGCGGCGATCTCGTCGGCGTTCTTGAAGCTCGACATGAGCATCCACACGAACGGGAAGATCGTCACGGCGGCGACGGCCAGCAGCCCCACGTTGAGGGCGATGGCGGGTGTCCTGTGGCGCATCACTGTGCCTTTCCGCGCAGCGGGCCGGTTTGCGCCCGGTACGACAGCAGGGTCAGCACCGCTGTGCCGAGGAACAGCACGAAGGCGGCCGCCGACGCGTACCCGAAGTTGTAGTTCTCGAACGCCTGTTGATAGATGAGGTATGAGATGAGGCTGGTCGAGTCGCCCGGGCCGCCGCCGGTCAGGACGAAGACCTGCACGAACGCCTGGAGGTAGCCGATCATCGAGGTGACGACGACGAACAGGGTCGTCGGGCGCAGCATCGGCCAGATCACCCGGCGGAACCGTGGCCAGGCGCCGGCCCCGTCGACCTCGGCCGCCTCCAGCACGTCGGCGGACAGGGCGTACAGGCCGGCCAGGTAGAGGATGACGGCGAACCCGAAGTCCTTCCAGATGGTCATCACCATGACCGCGGGCAGCGCGAAGCGGCTGTCGTAGAGCCAGTTGACGTCGAACCCGAGGATCGAGTTCACCGCACCGAACTGCGGGTTGTACATCAGGCGCCAGACGTACGCGACGGCGACGAGCGGGGTGACGGTGGGCAGGTAGAAGAGCGTGCGGTACAGCGTCTTGCTGCGGATCAGCCGCGAGTGGATGGCGTAGGCGAGGGCCATGCCGAGGACGACCCGGCCGATGATCACGCCGGCCATGAAGACGACGGTGTTGACGGACGAGGTCCAGAACACCGGATCGGCGAACAGCCGCCGGTAGTTCGCGAGGCCGGCCCATTGGTAGGTGCCGTTGAGCGGGTTCCAGTCGTGCAGACTCCCCAGGAACGCGGCGACGACCGGCCAGGCCACGAGGGCGAGGATCGCCACGACGATCGTCGTGACCACGACCAGGCGCAGCGGGCGTTCGCCGCGCGCGGCCGGGGTGCGCCGCCGGTTCCTCGGCGAGGGGACGGGCGGCGCCACCCCGGGTGTCAGTTCGGTGGTGGTCATTTCGAGGGCGCGTACCCGGCGTACGATTGCTCGGCTGATTGGAAGTTCTTGGTCTTCAGGTCGGTGGCGATCTTCTGTTGCGCCGCGGTGAGGGCCTTGGCCGGGTCGACCTTGTTGTAGAGGATGTCCTGCCACATCTTCGTGAAGTTGTCCTCGAAGGTGGACGGGATGGTGCCCGGCCAGATGTAGCGCTCGATGTCGCCGTACGCCTGCAGTGCGGGGTCGGCCTTGATCTCGGGGTCGTCGGCCAGCGGCTTGTATGCCGGGAAGACGCCGTAGCTCAGGTTGAGCGCCTTCATGCCGGCTTTGTCAGTGAGGTAGAACTTCAGGAAGTCCTGGGCGGCGGCCTGCTGGTCGGCCGGTGCGTTCTTGTTGATCCCGATGGTCGACTCACCGTTGTAGCGGTCGAAGGCGTAGGGCGTCGCGCCGGCGGTGGGGACCGGGGTACGGAAGACCCCGAACTTGATCTTCGGGAAGTCGTTGCGCAGCGTGCCCTCGTACCAGCCCCAGGCGTACACCATGGCGGTCTGACCTTGGCCGAAGCTGGTGGTGGCCTCGGTGCCGAAGTCCTTCGAACCGCTCCCGTCGCCGTACATCTGCAGGAAACGCTGGATGACCTGCATGTTCGCGGCGTTGTCGACGGTCGGCGTCTTCCCGTCGGCGGCGAACATGTTCTGACCCAGTTGGTAGGCCAGGCCGGACTGGAAGGCGCTGAACGAGGCGTTGAAGTTGAACCCGGCCTGCTTGAGCTTCGAACCGTCGCGCAGGGTGAGCTTCTTCGCCACCTCACGGAACTGGTCCCAGGTCTGCGGAATGTCGGCGTCGGTCAGGCCGGCCGTGGTCCACATGTCCTTGTTGTAGTAGATGGCCCCGCTCATCAGCCCCAGATCGACGTAGTAGACCTTGCCGTCGATCACGTGGGACTTGACGTTGGTGTAGTCGGCAGTCAACTGATCGAGCGGGACGTCGTACGGTGCCATGTATTTGATTATGTTGTCGTGCTCGCTGTTGTGAACGTTGAAGATGGCGGGCCCTTTCGTGCCCTGTAACTGCAACGGCAGTTTCGTCCAGTAGTCCTCCCACGGCTGGTTGACGACGGTGATGTCGACGTTCGGGTGGATCTTCTGGTACGCGTCAGCGAACGCCTGCATCTGCGGGACGTTTCCCCAGGCCCACCAGTCGAGACGGATCGGTTTCCCGTCGTTGACCAGGGTGTTCGGGTCGTATTTCAGGTTGACGCCGGCGACCGGCAGCCCCTTGGCCGCCGTCGTGTCCTTCACCCCGTCACCGGCGGAGGGCTCGCTGGAGCATGCCGTCAGCGTCAGAAGGCCGGCTGTGAGTACAGCGGTCAAGGTGCGCGTGGTTTTCATGGAACCTCCGCAGGAATGGAGTCATCACCTCTGCGGCTGCCGCCGAAGGGGTGGGATCAACGGTCCAAGGAATGCGCCGATGGGCATTCGTTCGCGATTAGGTTTACCGGTATACTTGGGCAACCTAGCCCGGCCATCGACCGACGTCAAGATGGTTGGATGGGAAGGTGGGCCGCCATCCGGGCGCAGGGAGGACCAAAAGAGATGCCGACGCTCCAGGACGTCGCCCGCGAGGCCGGGGTCTCGAAGATGACGGTCTCCAACGTGCTCAACGGGCGCCGCGACCGGGTCTCGCCGGCCACCATCGCCCGGGTCATGGAGGTCGTCGGCCGGCTCGGTTACGTGCCCAACGCCACGGCCCGATCATTGAGTGCGCGCCGGTCGAACATCGTCGCCCTGGCCTTTCCCGGTCGCGACTCCAGCCGGGGCGAGCCCCTGATGGACCCGCACGACTCGGTCTTCCTCGCCGAGGTCGAATCGCACGTCACCAGGGCCGGCCTCTACCTGATGGCGCACTCGGTGAACAGCGTCGAGTCCACCGCTGACAGCCTGCGATCCTGGAACGTCGACGGGGCGATCTTCCTGGGCACGCGGGCCGACGAGGTCGCCGCGCTGCACCGGGCCTACGAAGCGCCGATGGTGTTCATCGACAACCACGGCACCTCACCCCACATCAGCAACGTCGGCATCGAGGACAGGCTCGGGGGCCACCTCGCCGCCCGCCGCCTGATCGAAGCCGGACACCGGCGGATCGGCTTCGTCGGGCCGAGGTTCGACGAGCCCGGTGTCGTCCGCGAGCGGCACGCCGGTTTCGTGCAGGCGCTGGCGGAGGCCGGGCTGAGCCTGCGGCCGGAGCATGTGGTGCGGTGCAACACGAGCTTCGACGCGGCCGTCGCTGTGGCGCAGCAGGTCCTGGCCGCGCCGCAGCGGCCCACGGCGATCTTCGCCACCGCCGACATCATCGCCGCGGGCCTGCTCAAGGGGTTCGTCCGGGCGGGCTGCCCGGTGCCGGACGAGATGTCGATCATCGGGTTTGACGATCTTGAGGTCGCGCGGCATGTCACCCCCGAGATCACCACCCTGCGCCAGGACATCCCGGCCAAGGCCCGGGCGGCGGTGGAGGTGCTGCTGGCCCAGCTCGCGCAGTGGCCGTCGGCGCGTTCCGAGCGCCGGGTGCTGGGCGTCACCCTCATCGAGCGCGGATCCGTCGGCCCGCCGCCCGCATCCATGCCTGGAGCTCCGCTTCGGGTTTACCGATAAATCACTTTTCCCGTACGGAGTTCAGCGTGCCTGATTCGTCGGATTCGCTGGATTCGATGTCGCAGGTCGTGCTCGGTGACAGGCCCCGGGTTGACCGCCTGGCGCAGCAGGCGCGCACGGTGAGGTTGTGTGAGAGCTGGTTGCTGCTCCGGCGTGGGTAGAAGCGCACGGTCGGGTTGTGTGCGAGCCGGCTGTCGCTTGCGCTGCCACCGCCACCCGCTCACCCGCCACCCGCCACCCGCTCACCCGCTCACCCGGTCACCCGGTCACCCGGTCACCCACTGCTCAGGGCCGGCCCGTGGTCAGCGCCGGTGGGCCGGGGACCGGCTGAGCCGGGCCCGGTCGTAGATCTCCAGGAGGCGGTGCAGGAAGACCTCCGGGGAGTACGCCGCCGCGGCCTCCAGGCCGTCCCGGACCACCGCGGCGCGCAGAGCTTCGTCGGTCAGCATCCGCAGCAGGGCGGCGGCGAACGCGTCCGGTGCCGGGTCGCAGACGAACCGGCCGGCGTCGGTGGCGCCGGGCCGGACGGCGAGGCCCGGGTCGGCGACCACGGCGGGCAGCCCGGACGCTTCCGCCTCGGCCAGCACCAGGCTTTGGGTGTCGGTGGTGGAGGCGAAGGCGAGTACGTCGGCGGCCTGGTAGAAGGCGGCGACCTCGTCGTGTGGGACCGGCGGGTGGACCCGGACGTGTCCGCGCAGGCCGAGGGCGGCGATCCGGCGGTTCAGATGGCGGCGCTGACGGCGTACCCCGAGCAGGATCAGCCGGGCGTGCGGCCGGGCTGTGCGGACCCGGGCGAAGGCCTGCAACAGCAGCTCCGGGTTCTTGTCGGCGGTGCCGCGGCCCACCGAGAGAACGACGCCGCCGTTGGCGGACGCCGGACGAGGCGTGGCCGCCGGGCCGGGCATGGGCGCCGGACGAGGCATGGGCGCGGTGACCGGAGTGGGCAGGACACAGACTTCGGCGGCCGGCTCGAACGGGGCGAAACCGGCCGCGGTCTTGGCGGAGGGTGCGATCACCACCGCCATCCGCGCGAACATGGTCTTGCCGAGTTCGACCAGCCGCCCGCGGCGGACCGCACCGGGCCGGGTCAGCTCAAGAAATTCCCGAGGTGACCAGCCCAGGCCGAGGCGCAGGGCGCACCAGGCGGCGCCGGCCGGGATCTCGGCGAACAGGTCGGCGTACGCCAGCAGGTCGGTGTGCCAGGTCGCGACCAGTGGCACTCCCCAGTCGGCGGCCGCGCGGAACCCGGTCATCCCGACCGGGCCGGTGCTGTGCACGTGGACGATGTCGGCCGGGCGGGCGGTGAAGGGCAGGGCGATGCGGATCTGTCGCAGCGGCATCGGCACTGAGGGCACTCCCCCGCCCAGCAGCGGGCCGGGGCGGTAGAGGTCGGCGTCATGCCCGGCCGAGCGCAGTAGCCGGACGGTCAACTCCGCCGACCGGGCGACACCGTCCGGGCGGCCGACGTGGCTGTCGCAGAAGTGGGCGACTCTCACAACGCGAGCGGCGGCAGCATGCGGCCATCTTTCCGCGCGCGGCCAAGGGTTTCCACCCCGCCGGGCTCGCCGGTCGTAACCTCGGGCGGGTGAGCGGCGTGAGGACGAGCGCGGTGAGGACGAACGCGGTGAAGCGTCTGCTGCCGGCCTTCGGTGTGCTCGCCGCGGTGCAGATGATCGTGGTGAGCACGGTGGATGGCCTGACCCGGCCCGGCTACGACGAGACGCGTAACTGGATCAGCCAGTTGTCGCTCGGCCCGGGTGGCTGGCTCGGCACGGTCAACCTCGCCACCTGCGGCCTCTGGATCGTCCTGTGCGCGGCCGGACTGCGTCGGCGGGCCGATCGGTGGGCGGTCGGCCTGCTGGTGTGGTGCGGGTTCGCGCTGGTGGCGCTGGCCGTGATCCGGACCGACGCCGGGCTCGGATTCCCGCCGGGGGTGCCGGAGGAGCACACCATCCGCGGGCTGATCCACAAGCTGATCGCCGCGACGCTGGCCGGTGCGGGGATCGGGGCGGTGGCCAGGATCGGGCCGCGGCAATCGGCGCGGGTGGTCGCGGTGGTCATGGGGGTGGCGTTCGTGGCGGCCGGTGTGCTGGTTCTGCTCGACGACGCCGGTGTCCTGCCGAGCAATCCGAGTGGGCTGCTGGAGCGGCTCGCGCTGTTCGCCGGGCTGATCTGGATCGGCCTGGTCGGTGGCGCGGCGTGGCCAGCGGTTCGATCACGTCGAGCGCCCCGGCCGGCGCGCGCTCCAGCAGATGCTGGCGGGCCAGGGTGGCCCGGTTGAGTTCGCGCCGGCTCAGGACGTCGGTCACTTGAGCGAACCGAAGAACGCGCGCAGGTCCGCGGCCAGCTCTGCCGGGGCCTCCATGGCCGGGAAATGCCGGCCACGCTCGTGCTCGGCCCAGTGCGTCTCGGCCGGCGCGGGGATCAGCTTGCGCACCGTCTCATCAGAACCGAAGACCGAAAACGCTTGGGGTACGGCCGGAGCACTCCCCCATTCCGACGAGTGCGCCTGGTCGTAGAGGGTGTGTGCGGCGCTGACCCCGGAGCCGGTGAACCAGTAGAGGCTGACCGTGGTGAGCATCTGGTCCCGGTCGATGGGCAGGTCGGTCCACTCCTCGAACTTCTCCGCGATCCAGGCGAGTTGCAGCAGGGGTGAGTCGGCCAGGCCGTACCCGATGGTCTGCGGGCGGCTGTTCATGATCGAAAGGTAGCCGGATCCGTCGGTGCGGAACGCATCCATCCGGTCCTTGATGAGCTTGTCGACGGGGTCGCCGACGTCGAGCCGCTCGGCCATGCCGGGGATGAACGTGGCGGTGGCCGCCGCCGTCCACGGGTCCGTCACGACGTGCAGGCCGATCACGTGCGGGCCGTCGATGCCGGCCAGGGAGCCCGAGATGCCGGCGCCCACGTCACCGCCGTGTACGCCGTACCGCTCGTAGCCGAGGCGGCGCATCAGCTCGGCCCAGGCCCGGGCGGTGCGGGCCATGGTCCAGCCGGTGCCGGCGAGCGGGGTGGAGAACGCGTACCCGGGCAGCGACGGAATCACCAGGTGGAAGTCGTCGGTCAGTTCTTCGATCAGGCCGAGGAACTCGGCGACGCTGCTCGGATAACCGTGGGTGATCAGCAGCGGGGTGGCGTCCCCCCGCTGCGACCGGACGTGCAGGAAGTGGATGCGCTGTCCGTCGATCTCGGTCGTGAACTGCGGGTACGCGTTGAGTCGCGCTTCCTGGGCCCGCCAGTCGAAGCCGCGGCGCCAGTAGTCGGCGACGTCGCGGAGGTGGTCGAGGGGGACCCCGCGTGTCCAGCCCGTGCCGGGGAGTTCGGCGGGCCAGCGGGCGTTGGCCAGCCGGTGGTGCAGGTAGTCGAGGTCGGCGGCGGGGATCGCGATGCGGAAGGTCTCGATGTCCATGCCGCCAACGTTAGGATCAATCGCGGAAAGCTTCGTTCCTAGATTGCCGTCAGGATCGGGAGATGTTGGAAACCTCGGCGCGCCTGCTGCGCCTGCTGTCGCTGTTTCAGGCCCGGCCCGACTGGACCAGCACCGAGCTGGCGTCGCGGCTCGATGTCACCACCCGCACGGTTCGCAACGACGTGGAGCGGCTGCGGGCGCTGGGATATCCGGTGAACGCCCGGCCGGGAGTGGCCGGCGGCTACCGGCTGGGTTCCGGTGGTGCGCTGCCGCCGTTACTGCTGGACGACGACGAGGTGGTCGCGGTGGCGGTGGGGCTGCGCACGGCGGCGAGTGTCACCGGGATCGGGGAGACGTCGGTGCGCGCGCTCGCCAAGTTGCAGCAGATCCTGCCGTCGCGGCTGCGGCACCGGATCAGCGCCTTCCAGGCCGCGACGGTGGCGATGCCGTCAGCGGGTCCCGTTGTCGACCCCGATGTGCTGACCGCGATCGCCGGTGCGTGCCGGGATCATCATCGGCTGGCGTTCGACTACCGGACGCATGCGGGGTCGGCGGGGCGGCGGTCGGTGGAGCCCTATCGGCTGGTCCACCATCGGGGCAGGTGGTATCTCGTGGCGTGGGACCTGGATCGAGATGATTGGCGGACGTTCCGGGTGGACCGGATGGAGCCTCGTACGCCGACGGGGCCCCGTTTCACCCCCCGGCAGCTGCCGCCGGACGGGGAGATCGCGGCCCGAATCTCGCGCGGGGTCGGCGAGGCTACGTGGCGGTACCGGGCTCGCGTGGTCGTGGAGGCCTCGGCGGATCACGTCCGGAGCCGCCTGCCGATCCCGGTGGACGTGGAGGAACTCGGCGAGCAGCGATGCGCCTTCTCGCCGGGCTCCGACCACCCCGAGATGCTCGCGCTGTATCTCGGCATGCTCGGCGCGGACTTCACCGTGACCGGCGCACCCGAGCTGGTGACCGTCCTGGGCCGGCTGGCCGAGCGCTACCAGCGCGCCTCGGACGCCGGCCGCGCTCCCGTCGTGGCGGATGGCGCGACTTCCGGAGACGTCGATGTGTCCGATTGAGGTCGGATGATCGGCTGGTCTCTCGAACTCAACAGCTGGCTCGGAACGATGGAGTCGGGCAACGGACAGTTGCCGGTAATCGCCCGGCGTAGCGTCCCCGCCGTCAAAGGGAGGCGGTTGTGGACGACATACCGCTGGACGTCAACGCGTTGCCCGGCATCGTGGCCGGGCCGGTGCTGCGCCGGGTCACTCGATCCGCGGCGTCGGTCTGGGTTGCTCTGACCAGGCCCGGCACAGTCACACTGCACGTGCGTGTCGCCGGGCAACCGGCCACCGAGATCGAGGCCGGTACGGCGGAACCCGTCCGGGTCGGTGTCGCGCTCTGGCTCGCGGTGGTGACCGGCGGAGCTCCCGGCGGAACGTTCGACGCCGACGGCCTGTACGAGTACCGGCTCAGCTCGGCCGGCTGGCCGCAACCCGCCTGGGCGGACCTGGCGATCGGCACAGCGCTGCCGGCGTTTCCGGGGCCGCCGGACGACGTGGCGAAGCTGACGATTCTGCACACGTCCTGCCGGAAGGTGCACGGCGGCGGGCGCGACGCCCTCGCGGGATCCGCGCAGGTCATCCGCGATCGGCTCAGTGCCGGCGAGGCGAGGCCGCATCTGCTCGTACTCTCCGGTGATCAGATCTACGCCGATGAGGTGCCGGCACCGTTGGTGCCGCGAATCGCGCGGATCAGCACCGATCTGGTCGGCGTGGAGGATTCCGCGATGTTCGCGCCGCTGCCGAGGATCGGCGGGCGGCAGACACGCTCGGAACAGTTTCACCTGACGTCGTCGGCGGCCCGCGACCACCTGTGGCGGCTGGGTGAGTTTCTGGCCGTCTACCTGCTCTACTGGTCGGATCTGCTGTGGCCCGCGGCGCTGCCGGCCTGGGCCGATGTCCAGCCTGGCGCCCTCGATCCGGCTTCCGGGCTGGACGAGCAGACGTGGCAAGGGCTACGGGACGCCACGGCCACCTTCCGGGCGGGGCTGCCGGAGGTACGGCGCGTGCTGGCCACCGTGCCCTCGCTGATGGTTCTCGACGACCACGAGGTGACCGACGACTGGAACCTGGACCATCCATGGGTCGCGGGGGTCTACGCGGACTCGGCCGGGAGCCGGATCGTCACCAACGGACTGCTGGCGTATGCGCTGTGCCAGCACTGGGGCAACGTGCCGGCCCGGTTCGCGACGGCCGGGACGCCGGAGGCAGCGGTGCTGGCTGCGGTCGCCTTCACCGGGTCCAGCCCGGACACCCTGGTGCTGCGAAAGGCTTTGGGGCTGCCCGCGGCCGTGCCGCCCGCCCCGCCGTCGGTTCTGCGCGATCTCACCGATCCGGCCGCCGTCCGGTACGACGTGACACTCGGTCCCGCCGACGGCTGGCCGGTCCGGGTGATCGGGCTGGACGAGCGCACCGCTCGCGAGTTTCGCCGGGTCGACCACCCGGCCGCGCGGATCGGGCTGGCCGCACTGTCCCGGATGCTGCCCGGGCCGGACCCCGCCGAAGCGGTGCCGCTGACGCTCGTGGTCGCGCCGTCGCCGATCCTCGGCACTCACGTGATCGAGCATGTCATCCAGCCCGCGGTCGGCCTGTTCCCGGGTGGGTCGGTCTACGCCGATTTCGAGTCGTGGTCGGCCGCCACCGCCAGCCATCAGGAGTTGCTGCGCCGGCTGGCCGCGTACGCGCCGCTGGTCTTTCTCTCCGGGGATGTGCACTACGGCGGAACGGCCGCGCTCAGCTACACCCGCGCGGCGGGGACCACCCGGGCCGCCCAGATCACCAGCAGCTCCGCCCGGAACGCGGACACCAAGACGATGGTGCTGCACCTGTTCGGCGACCTGGCGATGCGACTGGGGATCGAACGCGAGCGGCACTTCGTGGGCTTCACCAACCTGAACGCCCCGCAGCTCGCCGGGCCGCCACCGGCCGGCACCACCCTGCCGTACGACGACCTGTCCGACGTGCTGCTCGGCCGCGCATTTCGCGCGGGGCAGGAGGCGCCGGCCGTGCTCAGCGCGGAGGTCGCCGCCGCGTACGGGCTGGGTGCCGGCGACTGGCACTACGCGGTGGAGCCTGTCGACGACGAGACGATGCCGCCGGCCGGTCCGCTGCTGACCGACCTCCAGGCGGCACCGGCGCCCGCGTGGCCGACCTGGGATCCGGCGAAGTCGTACCGGATGGTCAAGGCCCTGCGGGCGAGTGACCTGCACCGGATCGGGCGGATGTTCATCGGGCTGCCGCAGATCTCGCTGCTGGAGTTCAGCACCGGGCCGCTGGCGGTGCACCATCACATGACCGCGCCGGCCGGCGCCGAGGCGGCCGGCGTCGCCCGGCACCGGGCGGACACCAGGGTGGAGCTCAGCTGATGGCCGACAAGTCCGTCATCGAGACGATCTCCGACGAGTACGCGGAGGCGATGCGCTCGGCACTCGACGGCGCCGATGCCATGCTGCCCCGGCTGAACCCGCCGAACGCCGCCGCCGCACGGGCCGCGATCGATCAGCTACCGGCGCGGGCCAAGGCGGTCACCGACGCCGCCGATCTGCCCGGCTGGCTGGACGCCGTGCAGCGGTGGCGGGACAAGGCCACCGAGGTCGCGGACCACGCGTTCGGCGGACCGCGCGCCACCGAGGCGGCGCTGGTGCGGTTCCTCGAGGAGCGCTTCCCGCGGACGGCCGCGTTCCTGGCGCTGACCGAAGTCATCCGGCACCGTCCCGATGCGCCGGACGAGATCGACCGGACCAAGCTGCGGCAGCTCGTCAACGACCCGGGCACGCTGGTCGACGAGCAGCTCTGGGACGCGCTTCTGGGTGACGCCGGGCTGCCGGGCACCGGGCGGATGCCGGCCGTGATCGTCGCGTTGCTGCTGATGGCCCCTCAGATGATCATCGCGTTGGCCCGGGGGGACACCAGGGTGGCCGGATTGCCGGCGCCGCCCACCGACAGCCCCGGTCCGTGGCGCACGTTCCGCGAGGCCAGTGAGGGCTGGATCTCGCTGACCGTGCCGATCGGCGACCCGGCGCGCCCGCAACCGGTGCCGGGCGACGTGTTCGACTGGGTGGCCGATCTGATGCCCGATCTGTCGGCGACGCTGGCGATCCGGTCCCAGCGGCTGCCCGGGCGCACCGTCTTCGAGATGTGGCTGGCCGTCGCGGTCGAGGGCGACCGCTGGCAGTACGACATCGGCGACGACTGGTATCTGCGGGTGGAGCCGGGGCTGACCGGCGGGTTCGGCTACGACGGCGGCTGGCACGGCGCGTTCCGGCAGTTCGCGCTGGACCCGGCCAAGCTGCCCGGGCCGGGTGACCCGGTCGAGGTGACGTTCGGGCGGGACCGCGGGCCGGGGCAGCCGGACATCGCTTTCGGGCCGCCGTACGACACCCGCCTGGTCATCCACGATCTGGGTGCCTTTTTGCGGCTGCGCGAGGACCACCCGATCGTCGAGGTCGGGTTGTTCGTGCACGAGTTCACCGCGGTGCTGACCAACCGCTGGTGGCGAACGTTCGGCATCACCGACACCATCTTCCGCGACGGCATCCGCTTCACGCTCGACCTCGACCTGGCCTGGGTGGAGGGCCGGGGCCTGCTGCTCAACCTGGCCGCCGCGCTGGACCTGACCATCGGCATCGACTGGGAGCTCGGCAAGGACAGCCCGGTCGGCCTCAAGCTGCACAGCATCCACCTGCTGGTGCCGATCCAGGCCACCGCGAACAGCTTCGATGTCCGGGCCGAGGTGCGCTTCCACATCTCGGTCCACCTCGGGCCGGTGGTCATGGTGGTCAGCGGGCTGGGCGGCTGGGTCGGATACTGGAACAAGCAGAACGTGGGGTTCCTCCCGCCGACCGGTGCGGGCCTGCAGATCTCCGCGGGCATCTTCACCGGCGGCGGGTTCCTCGACTTCACCGGCGGGCCCAACGAGCGCTTCGGCGGCGTGGTCTACGTGCGGGTCGGGCTGTTCGAGGTGACCGCGTTCGGGCTGCACGAGCTGACCGGCAAACCCGGCGAGGCGGGCCGGCGTACCTCATTGATCATGGTCTTGGGGGTGCGGTTCTCGCCGGGCATCCAGCTCGGTTTCGGTTTCGAGATCTCCGGTTTCGGCGGGCTGATCGGCATCAACCGCCGGGTCGACACCGACGCCCTGCGCGAGCGGCTCACCTCCGGCGCGGCCGGCAACGTGCTGTTCGCCGACGACCCGATCCGCAACGCCCCGCAGATCCTCGGTGACCTGGGCGCGCTCTTCCCGGCGCACCCGGGCAGTTACGTCTTCGGCCCGACGGTTCAGCTGAGCTGGCTCAACATCGCCGGACTCAAGATCTTCCGGCTCGACCTCGGCCTGTTCTTCCAGTTCCCCGGGCCGAGCACCATCGTCGTGCTGGGCTCGGCGCGCGCCCAGCTGCCGCCGTTCGAGAACGTGCCGCACCTGATCGACATCCGGTTCGACGTCGTCGGCCTGATCGACTTCCCGAGGCGGATCGTCGAGTTCGACGCCACCCTGATCAATTCGAAGATCATGGAGGTCTTTCACCTCACCGGTGACATCGCCTTCCGGCTGTCCTGGGGTGAGCGGCCCTACCTGCTGCTGAGCTTCGGCGGCTTCCACCCGAACTTCAAGCCGCTGCCGGCCCAGTTCCCCGAACTGACCCGGCTGGCGCTCACGGTCAAGCCGGGATTCCTGTCGGCCGGGATCTTCTTCCGGGCCGAGGCCTACCTGGCGGTCACCTCGAACACCGTGCAGTTCGGCGGGCGGGTCGAGCTGGGCTATGCGGTCGGGCCGATCAACCTGACGGGTTTCATCAGCCTGGACGCGCTGATCCAGTTCAGCCCGTTCCACTTCGAGGTGTCGGTCAGCGCCGGCGTTCGGCTGCGGTGGAACTCGTCCACCATCGGCGGGGTGCGGCTGGAGGGCACGATCAGCGGACCCGGCCCGGTGGCGCTCAGCGGCAAGGCGTGCTTCGAGATTCTGTGGTTCGACATCTGCGCGAACGCGACGGTGAGCCTGGGCGGTTCCTCGTCGCCCGCCCCACCGGCGGTCAGCAGCGTGGCCCAGGCACTCGGCAACGACCTGCGCGACCCGGCGAACCTGAACCCGGTCGGCGGCGACGACACCGAGGTGGCGCAGCAGCCGCGCCCGGCCGCGCCCGGCGACCGTCCGCTGATGTCGCCGCTCGGCTCACTGCGCTGGACCCAGAGACGGGTTCCGCTGAACCTGCTGGTCGACCGGTTCGAGGGCCAGCCGCTGAGCCGGTCGCAGAGCGTGAAGGTCGAGGCGGCGCCGGCCGGTGTGGCGGTGCGGGACTGGTTCGCGCCCGGCTCGTTCGCCAACCTGACCAAGGCCGAGGCGCTGAACCGGCCCGGGTTCGAACGTCTGGACGCCGGTGTCGAACTGGGCTTCGGCGGTCCGGTCTCGTCGGCCGCGGTCCGGCACGAGGTGACCGTCATCGAGGTCCGGCTGCCCCGGCCGCCGCTGCTGGGCATGATCGCGCTGCCGTTCCCCGGCGTTGTGCTGGCCGCCGTCGCCGAGCGCACCGGCCCGGCCGCGGTCCGCTCCGACGCGGTGAAGTTCGGGGTCAGCGACGAGGTCTTCGCCGTCCGCGACGCGTCCGGCGTCCTGCTCGCCGAAGGCCTGCCGGTCAGCGAGGCTCACCAGCGCGCCCGCCGGGCCGCCGGCACCGCGGCGCCCAAGGGCGACCTGATCGACCTGGGAGCGTTCTGATGGCGGTACGCCTGGACTTCCTCGGCTGGCGCCGCTCGGCGACCTATACGTCGGTGCTCAGCCCGGCGCTGACCGCGCAGGGCCGGCTGACCGGCCGGGTCGATCTGACCCTGCGCAACACCGAACCGCCGAACGAGGTGGAGAGCGCCGGCCTGACCTTCGACCTGCTCGGCCCGGGCGACGTCAAAGGCTTCAAACCCTTTGCGGTACGCCATGAGGTGCCGTCGCCGGGTATCACGGACTTCGAGGAGACGAAGTGCGTGTACGTGGAGCTGTCCGGGCCGGACCTGCCGTGGCGGTACACGCCCGAATTGGCCGCGGCCCGGCGGCTGCGGCCCTGGATCGTGCTGGTGGTGGGCACGACGACGGAGGTCGTGCTCCAGCCGGGCGGGACGGTGACGATCGGCGCCGGCGCGCTCGGCGCCCACAACCTGGACCATGCGGCGCGCTGGGCGCACGTGCAGGACGACGTCGACCACCCCGGCGAACGGCTGGTCGCCCGGCTGTTGTCGCCGCGGGATCTGGCCCAGCGGACGCACTACATCGCGGTCGTCGTGCCCGCCTTCGCGCCCAACGGGCAACCCGCGTGGGTGGCCGGGACGCCGAGTGTGACACTGCCCGCGTACCACTCCTGGGAATTCGCCACGGGCGAGGAGGGTGACTTTCCGACGCTGGCCGCCCGGTTGCGGGTCGGCACGATGAAGCCCGGCTTCGGCCGGGCGGCATTGGACTACACGCCCCTGGCGGGTGACGAAGGCCTGTCGGTGCGCGGCGCGCTGGCGCCGATCGGCAGCATCGACGCCGCGGTGCCGGGCCCGGTGGCCGCCGACGTGACCGAGCTGACCGAGCCGCTGCTGGACCCGCGCCGTCCGGTGATCACCCTGCCCGGCTACGGCGAAGCGTGGCGGGCCGAGCCGGATCTGACCGAGTGGGGCGGGCAGTTCCGCGTCGATCCGCGGCACCGCGCCGTCGCCGGGCTGGGCTTGAAGGCCGGCATCGATTTTCAGGACCTGCTCTCCGACGCCGCCTCGGCCCAGGCCGGCGCGCTCGAGGAGGCAGCCGCCCTGGTCCGGCATCTCACCGCCGGCCTGGGCGCATCCGCTTCGCTGTGGACCAACCGGCTGCCCGCCGATCCGATCCGGCGTCTGGCCGTCTTCGGGCCGGCGCTGGCCAGGCTGCCGACCACGACCGGGTCGGTGCTGGACCGGATCACCGGGCCCGGCCGGCCGCTGCCGCCCGCGATCTTCTCGGCGGCGGCCCGCAGGGTGCTGCGCGGAGCGACCGATCCGCGGGACGCGCTGGAGGCAGCCAACTCCTGCCCGCCGCCACCGCCCCGTGCGCCCCGGGGCCTGCCGCACGACGACCACCTGAGCAAGAGCACCGGCGTCCCCGGCCTGGACGAGGCCATGGCCAGGGCGGCCGAGGCCGGCCGGGCCCCGTTCACCGGGCTCAAGGACCTCGTCGACGCTTTCGACCGAAGGCCGTACAGCGATCAGACGGTGAACCTCTTCGAGCGGGCCATGGCCCACTGGGTGGCGGCCGCCGCGGACGGGCGCCCGATTCCGCTGCTGGCGTTGCTGGCCATCCTGGACCCGCCGGATGCCAAGCAGCTCGACGAGAGGCAGCTGATCGCGGCGTTGCGCCGGATCCAGGAGGGCGATGGGGACACCGACTCGGTCATCGACCTCGTGGTCGAGGTGAGTACCCGGCCGCCCGACCGGCCCTGCCGCCCGATCGACCTGGGGGCGGTGGCTGAGGTGGTGGGTGCGGCGATCGACCCGACGGCCGGCCGGCCGTTCGTGGTGGACCGGGTACTGGACCTGATCGCCGGGCTGGACGACCAGCCGCTCACCCCACCGGAGCTCTGTCCCGACCTGGACATCCCGGCGTGGCAGATGCTGCGCGACCGTGACCCGGACTGGCTGCTGCCCGGTGCCGGCACGATGGAAAGCGACCGGGTGGTCGCGGTGCAGACCAACCCGGCCTTCGTCGACGCCTTCCTGCTCGGGCTCAACACCCAGACGATCGGCGAGCTGCGGTTCCGCAACATCCCGATCCGCACCGGCTGCACGCCGCTGCGCCAGTTCTGGGCCCGCACCAACCCAGCCACCGAGAGCTACGACGACGACATCGTCGGCGTGCACCGCTGGCCGGACGCCGGCCCGCTCGGCAGCCCCGATCATCAGACGGCGGCGGCCGCCGGGGCGGACCTGGTGATCGTCTTCCGCACCACGCTGTTCCGCCGCTACCCGCGCACCCTCGTCTACCTGACCCCGGCTCCCCTGGCCGGCGGGCAACCGGACTGGGAGGCCGACCCGGACCTGAGTCAACGGCTGCTGCCGGTCTTCCAGGGTGCCCTGACGCCGGAGATCGTGTTCTTCGGGTTCGACCTGGAACCGGCGCTGGGCCGCGGGCACTGGGTGGTGCTCGAGGAGCCACCGCACGGGGTGCAGTTCTTCAGCGGGCCGACGCCGGGGATGTCCGCCGCCCGCGCCGAGGTCCTGACCCAGCCCGGTGCTCACCCGGACGGTGCCGCGTTCGCCGACGCCGCGTTCGCCGACCCGTATCGGGTGATGATCCGCGGCGTCGCCCTGATCGGGAGCACCCCATGAGTGGACCGACCGTCGGCGTGCTGCTGCCGCTGCGCCTGGAGACCCGCTTCGTCGCACCGGCCGACGGGAACGGCTGGCGGCTCAAGATCCGGATCGTGCCGGACGCGGCGAGCCTGGACCGGCATCAACCGCTGCCCGACGCCGCCGAGCTCGACGCTGTCGAGTCGCTGTGGCAGCTCACCGGGGGTGACCTCGCCTCCGAGGAGGGCAAGGCTCAGTGGCGGCGGTTCGCCGCCCAGGTCGGTGCGGCCCGCGGGGCGTGGCTGGCGCGCAGCTTCCCGGCCGGGGCCGCCCGGCCCGCTGTGATCAACGAGGGACTCACCGGCGGGCGGGTCGCCGGGCTGCCCGGCACCATCGAATTGTGGCTGGGCCGCGGCGGCGCGGCGCCGGTGCGGGTCGCCGGGCTGCCGGTGGATCAGGCCGGACTCGGCCTGGACCTGACCGATCCGGAGGGCGGCGAGACCCGGTGGTGGTCGTCGTTCGAAGAGGCGAAACGGGTCGGGCTGGGCGCCGAGATCGACCTCGGCCCCGGCGAGCCGGACGACCTCGACGTCCTCTACGCGGTGGGGCTCGGTGACGGTGACCCGCTGGAGCTTTTCGCGAACCACCGCGACGCCGGGGTGCTGGGCGTCCCTGCGCTCGGCACTCCCACCAACTCGATCGCCGGTGCGCCGGCCGCCGACCTGGCCCGCGACCCGGACACCTGGCTCACCCTGCTTACCGCGCCCCCGCCCCAGCCGGCCGTGGACTCGATCAGCCTGGCGCTGACCGGTAAGGCGGGCAGTCTCGGCGCGCTGCCCGGCGGCGACCGTGATCATCTGCCGATCAACCGGGCCCTGGTCGCGGCGCTCTGGTCGGCGGTGTTCGGGCACGGCGTCAAGGACGTCTGGGGCGCGGCCGAACGTGGGCTCGCCACCGGGGTGTGGGCGCTGGACAACCTCGTGCCGGAAGGGCTGATGCCGCCGCTGCGCATCGGCGACCAGCCGTACGGCCTGGTCCCGGTCACCTCGCTGAACCGCTGGGTGGGCGAGCTGGGCGACCCGGACGTGGAGGCCGGGGTCCGTGCCATCGGCGCGGCGGTCCGCGATGCGGCAGCGGCCGCCGCAGAGGTGGCCGGAACCATCACCGGCGCGAGCACCGAGCGGCTGCTCGACCTGATCGGCCGGGTGCCGAACTCCCGCGGGTACGCGTGGCGCTGGTCCCTGCCGCTCGAAGTGATCTACCTGCTGGAGTGGGCGATCGGCGCCGGCATCGCGTGGCCGGTGCTGCTGGAGTGGTGGAACCGGATCGCCGAGCCGGTGCGGACGCTGGCCGGGGAGCCGGCCCGCCGGTACGCGGCCCTGGGCGAGCCGCAGGATCTGCGGTTGCCGCTGGTGCAGCCGACCAACCTGCCGGACGGCCGGAGCCTGGACGACGTCATCGAGCGGCTGCTGGAGATCCCGCCCAGCCGGCTCGCCTCCCCGGCGGTGATCCGTGAGTTCTTCAACCCGCTGCCCGACAGTCTGCTGTTCCGGCTGCTGTTGCACGCCCGGCTGGTCGACGCGGCCGAGGTGGCGCGGATGTCGAAGAACGAGACCGGGCCGTTCCTGGAACCGGTCACCGCGCCCTCGGCCAGTGCGACGGCACTGCAGGTCTGGGGCTCGGCGTTCTCCGACGGGATGCTCGGCGACGACCCGGCGAGCCGGCTGTTCAAGGCCGGCCGGGAGGCAACGATCCAGCTTCTCGGCGCCGACCCGGCCGCCCTGGAACGGGCCTTGCGCAGCACGCTGGACACGGCCGCGCACCGGATCGACCCGTGGCTGACCGGGCTGGCGGGGCGGCGGTTGCGGACGATCACGGACGCCGTGCCGGAGCCTCGGTTCCGGCTCGGCTGTTATGGCTGGGTCGACGCGCCGCGGCCCCGGTCCGCCGCCGCCCCGGCGCCGGAATATCTGCACGCTCCGTCGATGGAGCAGGCGCTGACCGCGGCGATCCTGCGCGACCGGGCGGTCTCCGACGCCGAACCCGGCCGCTGGCAGATGAACCTCGACTCGGACCGGATCCGGCTGGCCGCCCAGTTCGCCGCCGAGGTGCGCCTGGGCGGTCACCTCAGCGAGGTGCTCGGCCGGGCGGTGGAGCGGGCGGTCGGCACCAAGAGCACCGTGGACCGGTTGCGGGAGCTCTTCCCGGTCCGCACCGAGCACGCCGGACGCCGGGTCTGCGACGGCCGGGCGGTCCTGCGGCAGTACATCACCGCTCCGGACAGCCTGGGCCTCACGCCGGCGCAACGCGAGGCCCTGGCACCCCTGGCCCAGGTGCTCGACACGTACGGGGATCTGCTGGTCGCCGACGCTGTGCACGACGTCGTCTCCGGCCGGGCCGAACTGGCCGCCGCCGCCCTCGACGCGGCCGCCGGGCTGGCCGCCCCGCCGACCCTGGACGTGCTGCGTACGCAGCGATCCGGCCGGTCCGCACGCAGCACCGTGGCGGTCGTGCTGCCGGCCGGCCAACCTCCGCCGGCGGCGGAGCCGACCACCAGCCCGGGCACGCTTGCCGAACCGGCAGTGGCGGCGCTGCTGATCGCCGAGACCGGGGATCCGGCCGGCCCGGCGTGGACCTGGCATCTGTTCGACGCCGGCGGCGTGGTGCTGGAACCGGTCACGCTTGCCGATATCGGGCTGGCGCCGATCGACACCCTGTCGCTGTCCGACGACGACCTGCGGCGGCTGGCCGCCTCGATCCGGCCCGGCGCGGTCGAGGTGACCGACGGCCCCGTCGCGGGAGCGGCCCGGTCAGCGGCCCGCCGGATCTCCGACATCCTCGGCAGCCGGCCCGCGACACCCGCCGATCTCACCGTCGCCGGTGCGGCCGGGTCCGGCGCGGCGGTGCAGGCCGAGATCAGCGCCCGGTACGCCGCCGTGCACGCGGTCGCCGTCGACCTTCAGCCCGTACTGCTCGCCGCCGCGGCGGGAACCGCCGTCGAGCAGCGGGATGCGCTCATCGCCGCTGCTCGCTGGGGCATCACGCCGCTGACCGCCGACGAGTCCACGATCGGCACCCAGGTGAGGCGGGCGGCCACCGCGCTCGCCGAACGGCTGGCGCACGCGCCGGCACCGGCCGACGCGGCCGCCCTCGCCCCGGCGGCCCTGGCGCAGGCGCTGGCCGAGCTGGTGTCCCCCGAGGGCCGGTTGCCGGTGCTGGCCCGGCTGGCGCTGCCGGCCCTGCTGACCGCCGACCCGGCGCTGGACCGGGACTGGCTCGAAGTGTCCGCCACGGTCCGGCCGCACCTGGCCCGGCTCGAGGCGCACCAGCTCGGCCGGCGCCTGGCGGCCGAGGCACCGTTCACCGCCTGGACCAACCGGCCCGGGGACCCGTGGCAGCTCGATCCCGGGCCGGCCGAGGCTCATGGGTTGTTCACCGAGACACAGTTGCTGGCGGTCTTCGGCCCGGCCGGCACCCTGGATCCCGAGGCCGACCCGGGGCGGATCGTCGCGGCGGGGCTGCTCGACTCGTACAGCGAAGTGATCCCGGCGACGGACCACGCGACAACCGTGGCGTTCCACTTCGACGCGCCGGGAGCCCGGGCGCCGCAAGCTGTGCTGATCGCCGTACCGCCGGATCTGTCGTTGCCCTTGGACACCGCGACCGTGGTCGACATCCTGGCCGAGACCCGGATCCTGGCCCGGGCGCGGGCGGCCGGGCCGGACGAGCTGGACGCGTACGCGGCCGGTGAACCGCTCACCCTACTGCCGGTGCACCAGCCCACCGGCGTACGTCTGGAGCCCAAATGACCCGCTACGACGTGGGGCGGCGGCTGGAGCCGATCCGGCCGGTCGCCGACCTGGACAGGGGGTTCCGCGCCGAGATCGCCGACCCGATCTGGTTCCTGGCCCGGCAATGGCAGCTCGCTGAGCACCAGGGCGAGGACGCCGCCTCCCCGGTGCAGGTGCGGCATGT
Source organism: Actinoplanes sp. GCM10030250 (assembly GCF_042666575.1). Lineage (NCBI taxonomy): Bacteria > Bacillati > Actinomycetota > Actinomycetes > Micromonosporales > Micromonosporaceae > Actinoplanes > Actinoplanes sp. GCM10030250. The sequence continues at coordinate 147,217 of NZ_JBHTDO010000006.1, forward strand.
CACCAGCCACGACCCGATCGACCCGCTGAGCGGCGACCCGGCCACCGACCCGTCGATCGTTCCCGCCGAGGCGATCATCGAATCCGAGCCGGACGAGTGGTGGACGCCGGGCCGGCGTATCCGGCTCGGGCTGGCAGCGGCTCCGTTCGTCGCGGAGGATCCGGCGTTGCTGCTGGCCGGGCTGCCGGTTCCGTACGACCGGTTCGACGGCACCGGGCTCGACGGCCTCACCCTCTATCGCGGCCGGGCCGCCTTGAACCTGCCCGACGGCTTCTTCGACGAGGTGCCGGGCACCGCGGCCGCCGACCGGTGGGACCCCGCCGAACTGGTCTACTCAGCCACGTTCACCAGCGCCACGGTGACCCTGCGGATCCCACGCCACGACGGCGGCGACGTCGACTGGTATTCGGTCCGCGCGGATCAGCCGCAGCCCGCGCCGGCCGAGGCGCCGAAGCCGGTGACCGTCCTGCCGGCCCGGCTCAAATACCCGGGCGCCCCGCACCCGCGCTGGTGGCAGATCGAGAACGCGCACGTCGACGTCGGCGGTTTCCCGCCGGACCGCAGCCACCTCGCCACCATGCTGCTGATCGACCTGGTCGTCTCGCACGCCGACGACTGGTACAGCTTCCCGGTGCAGACCCACGCCGGCCGGCTGGTCACCCTGCGTGAGGTGGTGGTGCGGGACGCGTTCGACGACGAGACCCCGGTGGGTACGCCGGACGACTGGTCGCTGTTCCGGATGTCCGGCTCCGATCCGGCGACCCTCGCCGTCTGGCCGACCGTGGTGGCGCCGCTGAGCAGCCAGCCGGTCGACGACGTGGTGCTCGGCGTGGACGAGGACGCCAACCTGCTGTGGGCGGTCGAGCAGCGCGCCGCCGGGAAGGCGCTCGCTGCCCCGCCGCCCGCCGAGCCGGTCCTGCCGCCCGGCCCGAACGGCGCGGTGCTGGCCAGTGAGCCGATCGGCTACGCCTATCGGCCGAGCACCCTGTTGCCGCGCTTCTGGCACCCGTACGAGGTTCGCGACCTGGACAACCGGCGGCGCTTCGTCCAGGGCCGGCTGGCCGACCTCGAGGTGCGCCCGCCGGTCCTGATGCCGGAACCGGTCAGCCCGCTGCTGTACGACCCGGCGGCGTCACCTGAAGGTCCGGTACATCAGGTGGAGCCGGCCACCGTGCCGGTCACCGGGCTGCGCCTGCAGCGGCAGTGGGTGCTCGGCCGGCGTACCGACGGCCTGCCGGTGCTGTGGATGCAGCGCCGGCGGCTCCCGCTGCTGGGACCGCCGATCTCAGGTCTGCGTTTCGACGTCGCCCAGCAGGTACCCGCCACTGTCACCGGATGACCCGCCTGGCGTATATCCGACTCGGCCCGCCCTGACGCCGTCGTCGACGAGCGTCGGGTAAGTAGAATTTCGTCGATCCCGGCAGGCGGATTCGGGGGATGGTCGATGGCCGAGACACCTGGGGCTGCGCGGCGCGGCCGGCGCGAAGCCACGATGGATGCCGCGCTTCCCGAACACCGGGTCGCACTCGCGTCCCGGCTGCGTGACCTGCGGGACGAGAGCGGGCGGCCTTCCTATCGGCGGCTCAGCGAGCTGGCGCACTGCAGCTTCGCCTCGCTGTCCGCGGCGGCCGCCGGCCGCCGGTTCCCGACCTGGGAGACGACACGCGGTTACGTCACCGGGTGCCTGCGGCACGCGGGCCGTGAGGCGGACATCGACCTGGTGCTGGGCCAGTGGCGCCGTCTGTGGGAGGACATTGACGTACGGGAGAAGGCGCACCGCCTCGACCGCCCGGCGGCACAGGTTTCCGCGCCGCCTGCCCCCGCGGTGCCGGTCCGGAAACGATCCCGGTGGCCGATCGCGGCCGTCGTCGCCGTGCTGGTGCTGATGGCGACCATGGCCGCCGGCGACGCGAGGCGGTCCGCGCCGCAGGCCATGACCGGCCTGTTCAACATCCTCGTGGTGCCGTTCGAAGGGTTCCCGTCCTCGGCCGGCGGGCTGGAGCACACCCTGGCCCGCGAGTTGGAGCAGTGGGCGCGCGGCGAGACCGCCGTTCAGACGCGCGGTCCGGACGACGTCGGCCGGGTGGCCGCCCGGGGAGCGCGCGCCCGGCAGGATGCCCTGACCCGGCTCGCCGCCGACCACAACGCCGATGTCGTCCTGACCGGTCTGCTGCGCCCCGACGGCGACACCTGGACCGTGGTGATCGAGGTCGTGCTCACCGAGCGGGTCTTCGCCGAGACGCCCGAGTTCGTCGGCCGCCACGAGTTCGCCCTCACCGAACCGGCCGATGTGATCCGGGGCAACGTCGAGATCAACCAGCAGTTGGCGGGCGACGCCGTCCGTTACGTGCAGGCCGTGGTGGCGTTCGTCCGGGGGCTCGGCCGGTACGCGCTCGACGACTATCCGGGCGCCGAACGCGAGTTCCGGACGGCGGACGGCGGGCTGGCCGAGCCGGCCCGGCGGATCACCGGGCACACCGAGGTCGTTCTGCTGATGCTGGGTAACGCTGTCGGCCGTACCGGGCGGTACGCGGAGGCGGCGGCGATCTTCCGGCGGGCGCTGGCGCGTAGCCCGGAGTACCCGCGCGCCACGATCGGGCTGGCTGAGGCGCTGCGGGCCGGGGTGACCTGTGGCAAGGGCGGCGTCGCACCGCTGCGCCAGGCGCTGGAGCTTTACGGCAGGGCGCTGCCGGCCTCCGGTGGTGGCCTGGTCGAGATGAAGACGCGGCTCGGGCTCGGGCTGGCGTACCAGTGCCTGAGCATGAGCGGGACGCCGCGCTGGACGCAGGCGGACGTGCAGTTGGCGGATGTGCAGTTCGCGGGGGTGCTGCGAGTGCACCGGGGCTGGGCGTCGAGCGGGGAGGCGCGACGGCAGTCGCTACGTCTGGCGGCGGAGGCCAGAGCCGGGCAGGCCCTGACGGCCTGGCGTTCGGGTGACCTGGCCGGCGCCGCGGTGGCGTACGAGGAGGCGGTGAGCATGCTGCACGCCATCGGGGTCGTCCGGCCCACCATCCAGGAACGCGAACGGATCTTCCTCCGCAACCTGCGCGACACGTACGTCGCGATGAACGAGAGCAGCCAGGCCGAAGCGGTCGACGCCAGGTTGCTCCGGGCCGGAGGTGGCTCATGATCCACGCTCGGCTGGTGCGCCGCGCCGCCGTCCCGGTGGCCGTTGTGGTCGCCGTCTCCGCGATCGTCGTCCAGTTGGCCACCGGGTCTCCCGGCCGGCGCGGGCCCGGGACGGCCGGCGCGGCTCCCACGGTGTCCACCAGCTCGGCGTCACCGTCCGCCGGGGCATCGCCGTCCGCTTCGGCGTCGCCGTCCGCTTCGCCTTCGGCCGGCGCGGCTGTCGCACCGCCTGCTACCCCGCTACCGGTTCGTGCCCGGGTCACGTCACCCACCGGCACCTCCCGATCTGGGCAGCCTCGGCACCGGCCGAGCCCGGCGGGCTCCGCCCGCCCGAGTTCTGCTCCGCCCCGGACCGGGCCGCCGGCCGCGTCACTCGACGAGTTGCTCCAGCAGGACGGGCCGCCGCCCGACGGGGTCGCCGCGCAGATGGATCTCTTTCTGGGTGGCGGGTCGAACTGCTTTCCGGACGATTACACCGGGGACCCCGTCGTCGAGATGCCGGAGATCGTGAAGATCCCGAGCGTGCCGTCCGTCTGTGTTCTGGGATTCGACCAGGGCCGTGAACTGACCCTGCGTTTCACCAACCCGGCTGGGGCGGCGACGACCACGGTGGTGCCCGCGGACTGGGACGCGTACGCGGTGGCCTATCCGATCACTCCGGGGAGCCCGGCCGGCACCTATCGCGTCCACGCCGCCCAGGGCCCGCTGAGCGCGACAACCGAGTTCGCCGTGCGCCGGGCCGACAGACCGAGGATGTGGATCCATCCGTGGGTCGCGGACGCCGGCTCCGTGATCGACGTGTACGTCGGCGGGTTCCCGCCGGGCCGCCCGGCCGCCCTGCACCTCTACGTCTGCGAACAGAAGCTGCGGTACCGGGCCACGACGACCGTCGCGGTGGACCTCAACGGCGAGGGTCATCTGGCCCTCCGTACGAGCGCCGCCACCGAGCCGAACTGCTACGTCATGAACAACCCGCTGATCTACGACCCGTCAGCGCCCGGCGAGCCGCAGCCCCCGGCACACTCCAGCTTCCGGCTCCGCTGACATTTGTTCACGAAGACGCCCTGAACAAATCGCTGACCTGCGTGAACAACGCGCTTTGTACAGAGTTGCCGAGCGGTGGTTCCGCCCGCCGACGGGCCGCGCGACGCTCCTCCTCAGACGGCCGGACCGCTGGGGACGGAGCTCGGCCGACGACATCGATGACATCGGGGGGAACCAATGACCTATCGACCACCGGCACGCTTGGGTGCCGGGCTGGTAGCCGCCGCGCTGGCCGTTGTCGGCCTCGCCGCGCCGGGGCACGCCGGGGGCCGTTCGTCGACACCATCGGGGGTGTCCGGTGCCACTCTGGTGGTCCGGGCTGTCGACGCGGTCACCGGCGCACCGGTGAACGGCTTCTGCGCGACGATGACGCCGATCGACGGTAACGCCTGCGACGACGGGGCGCAGGTGACCCTGACCGGCCTGGCCGCCGAGCCCGCGTCGGTCTTCGTCACCACCGGTCCGGCCAGCGACTATCTGTCGTCCGAGGCGGTTCCGGTGACGCTGGTCGAGGGTGAGACCACGACGGTGACCGTCCCGCTCACGCTGGGTGGGCGGATCAGCGCGGCCGTCGTCGACCGGATCACCGGACAACCCGTCGCGGACGCTTGCATCGCGCTGGCGGTTCCCGGACGGGGCGTTTTTCCGGACGGCTGCGAGAGAACCGACGAGCAGGGGCGGGTCATCACCAACCCGCAGCCGGTCGGCACGTATCAGATGTTCGTGTACACACCCGAGGGGTACGGCTACCAGTGGGCCGGCCTCAGCGGCGGCACCGGCGACCAGCGTGAGGCGGCCCGGATCCGGGTTCGGGCGGCCCGGGTGACCCAGGCTCCCACCGCACGGCTGGACCCGTCCGGCACCATCAGCGGCGTGGTTCGCGACCCGGCCGGCGCGCCGGCGCCCGGGGTGCGCGTCGGGATCACCGCCTGGGGCCTCGGCAGCGGCCCGACGAGTGACGTGGTGACAACCGGCGAGCAGGGCGGGTACGCGCTCGACCGGCTCGGGCCGTACTCGTGGCCACTGAACTTCACGCCCGTGAACGAGCTGCCCCGGCAGTGGTCGGGCGGCGTGGCCAACCGGTTCCGGGCCGAGACGATCAGGGTACGGGCGGGCGAGGCCACCACGTACGACATGGGACTGGTGCGCGGCGCCGGACTGCGCGGAACGGTGACCGTGCGCGGCGGCGCGGCGGTCGACAGTTGGACACTCATCGCGGTGAACGCGGCAACCGGCGACGCCATGGGCAGAGCGGACTCGGCCGACGCTGCCGACCGGACGTATGAGATGCCGCTCGTCGGCGGGCAACAGGTCAAGATCCGATGGTTCACCGGAGCCGGGTCCGGCTGGTGGGAGAACGCTACCGACATCACCACGGCGGGTCGGGTGCCGGTGCCGAGGTCCCGGTTCGGAACGCAGGACCTGACGATCGGGTGATCAGTGGGCGATGGGCGGGCGGCGGACTCTGCGCCGCCCGCCCATTCCGGCCGGTCCCGACGAGGTTGATCAACGCGGTGATCAGGCGTGTGACATCAGGCAAGGCCGGCGAGGGCGTCCCGCAGCGCCGTTCGGCCGCTGATGCCGAGCTTGGGGTAGATCCGGTACAGGTGAGTGCCGACGGTGCGATGGGACAGGAACAGGTGGTCGGCGATCTCCTTGTTGGTGCGGCCCTCGGCGGCGAGCCGGGCGATCTGCAGCTCCTGCGCGGTCAGGGCGCTGTGCTGGATCCCGGCGTCGTCCGGCACGGCCACGCCGGACGCGCGTGTCTCGGCCTCGGCGCGGGCCAGCCACGGCCTGGCGCCCACCTCGCGGAACGCGGCGGCCGCGACCGCCAGTTCGGTCCGGGCATCGTTGATCCGGCGCTGCCGGCGCAACCATTCGCCGTAGACCAGGCGGGTGCGGGCGACTTGCAGCGGGTAGTCGTCCGCGCCGGGGACCGCGAGCGCGTCGCGGAAGAACGGCTCGCCGTCGTCGTCGGCCAGCAGGGCCTGCGAGCGCAGCAGCAGCATGCGCGTCAGCGGGCTGCTGAACGAGGCGGCCTGTTGTCTCGCGGTGGCGAGCCGTTGGCGGAACTGCGGCGCGCAGTCGGCCCGGCAGGCTGCCTCGGCCAGGTCGGCGATGGCGAGCAGCCCCAGGCCGGGGATCTCGCACACCGCTGTGAGTTCGATGTAGGCGTTCCAGTGCCGTCCCGCCGCGAGCTCGGCGAGGCCCTGGCTCCAGCGCTGCCACACGGTCATGTCGACCCGGGTGGGTGTGCCCAGCGCGCGGCTGCGGGCCAGTGCCGCCGCGGTCTGCTCGGTGTCGCCGCGCCATGCGTGGACGTGCGCGACGACGGCCTCGCCGAGCGCGCTGAGGAAGTCCTCACCGAGGTCGGCGGCGAGGCGGTTGCCTTCCTCGGCTGCGGCCAGCGCCTCGGCGAGACGGCCCTGCGCGGCGAGCGCCCGGCCGAGCACGACGCCGCCGGTGGCCAGGTCGCCGACCGTGCGCTGCCGGCGGGCGAGCCGGGTCCCGGCCGCGTGGTAGCGGCCGGCGAGCACCCAGTCGTGCGCCGGTTCCGCGGCCAGGCCCAGGGCGAGCACCTGGACCGGGGTGTACGTCTCGGGAAGCTCGCGCAGGTGGGCCAGCGCGGCCTCGCCGTGCCGGGCCGGGTCGAGCAGAGCGTGGGCGCCGGCGGTGGTCGCGTTCTCCATCGGGCCGGCGACCGCCCGCAGATCCTCGGCGATCTGCCGGCGCACGTCCGGCCCGACACCGTAGGCGGCGCAGTACGTCGCGGTGCTGAACAGCAGTGACAGCGCCAGGATCACGCCCTCGGGTGCCTCGGCGGTCGCCTCCGCCGCGGCCCGGCGGGCAAACGAGCTGACCTCGAGCGGGTCGCGTCTGATGGCGCCGGTGGTGATGCCGATGCTCTCCTCGGCGAGGGCCGCCCGGGCCAGGACGAGCGGGTCGGTCGAGGTCTGGATCGCGGCGGCGGCCATCCGGGCCGCGGCCGCGTTCAGGCCGGCCATCCGGCCGGTTTCGGCGGCGTGGGCGAACCGGCGGGCCCGGTCCTCGTCGGTCGCCGACAGGTCCGCGGCCCGCGCCCAGGACCGCGCCGCGGCACCGGTGTCGCCGCGGGCCGCCAGTGTCTCAGCGGCCTGGTCGAGATCTTTGGCGACGGCCTCGTCGGTCCCGGTGGCGGCGGCGGCCCGGTGCCAGGCGGCGCCGGGCTGGTCACCGCCGGCGGCGAGTACGCCGGCGACCGCCTCGTGAACGATGATCCGGCGGTGGCGGGCGGCCGCCTCGTACACCGCCGAGCGGACCAGTGGATGGCGGAACCGCAGTTCGGATCCGGCGGCCCGGACCAGGCCGGCCTCTTCGGCGGGTGCGAGATCGGCCAGTCCGAGGCCCAGCCGTCGCGCCACCGCGGTCAGCTCGTCCAGCCGTGACCCGGTGAGCGCCGCGGCGATCAGCAGCACGTCCTGGGCCGGTTCGGGCAGGGCGGCGACCTGCCCGGCGAAGACCCGTTCGAGCCGCTCGGGCAGCGGCAGCCGGGGGTGGACGGCGGTCTGCTGCGCCGGGTTACCGCCGGTGAGGCCGCGGGCCAGCTCGATCAGGGCGAGCGGGTTGCCCTCGGCCTCGTCGAGGATCAGTGCCCGCTGCGCCGGGCCGAGCGCCGGGTTCGTCTCGCCGAGCAGCCGGGCCGCGGCGTCCCGCGGCAGCGGGTCCAGGACGATCTCCGGCAGGCGCAGCGTGCCGAGTGGGGCCGGTGGCTCGTCCCGGCAGCTGGCGACGATCAGGACGGGCACGTCGCGCAGCCGCCGGGAGGCGAAGCCGATCATGGCGAGGCTGGGCTCGTCGAGCCACTGGACGTCCTCCAGCATCAGCAGCAGGGGCTGTTCCCCGGCGAGGTCCTCCAGCAGGCTCAGCAATGCCACCGACAGCATCAGCCGGTCCGGAGCGACGTCGGGGCCGATGCCGAACGCGCTGAGCAGGGCGTCGCGCTGCTGCGGTGGCAGGCCGCCGACCCGGTCGAGGGTGCCGTGCAGCAGCTGGTGCAGGCCGGCCATGCCGATCGACGCCTCGCTCTGCACTCCGACGCAGCCGTACGTGCGGAATCCGCTGTCGGTGGCCTCCCGCTCGAGTGCCTCGATCAGGGTGGATTTGCCGATGCCCGCGTCGCCGCGCAGCACGACGGTGGTGGCGTCACCGTCCCGTGCGGCGGTCAGCAGGTCGAACAGTTGGGCACGTTCGCGTTCGCGGCCGATCACGGTGTGGACCGTACCGGGTCAGCGAAGGTCGGCGATGGCACCGGGGAGCGCGGCCCGGCTGGTGATACCGAGCTTCGGGAAGATCCGGTAGAGGTGTGCCCCGACGGTCCGGTGTGACAGGAACAGCTGGTCGGCGATCTCCTTGTTGGTCCGGCCGTCGGCGGCGAGCCGGGCGATCTGCATCTCCTGGGGGGTGAGCTGGGCGGCGAGCGGTTTCGCCGGTGTGCCGGCGGTGACACCGGCGGCGCGCAGTTCGGATCGGGCCCGGTCCGCCCACGGGCCCGCTCCGGCCAGGTCGAACGCGGTCGCGGCGGCGGCCAGCTCGTCGCGGGCGGCGGTGATCCGGCGCTGCCGGCGTAGCCACTCGCCGTAGACCAGCCGGGTGCGGGCGATCTGCAGGGGGAACTCGGTGGCGGTGTCCGGCATGCCGAGGGCGGCACGGTAGTGCTCCTCGGCCCGGTCGTCGCCGGCGAGTAGGCCTCGGCTGCGCTCGATCAGCATTCGCAGGAGGCCGGACCGGAACGGGCGGGTCCGGTCCTCGACGGCGTCCACCAGCGGCGCGGCCTGCTCCGGGTCGCCGGCCCGGCACGCCGCCTCGGTGAGGTCGGCCACCGCCAGTGGGCCGAGGTCGGGATGACCGGCCGCGAGGAGCAGTTCGTCGAGCGCCTCCGGGTGCCGGCCCGCGGAGAGCGCTGCCAGCCCGTGTGCCCAGCTGAGGTGGAATCGCAGGTCGGCGCGGTCCGCGGGGAACGGGCCGGTGGTCTTCGTCTCGTCGCCGCGCCAGGCCGCGAGTTGCGCGGTGAGCACCTCGGTGGCGGCGATGATCAGCGGCAGGCCGAGGTCGGCGCCGTGCCGCCGGGCCTCGTCGGCGACCAGTGCGGCGTCGGCCAGCCGTCCGCGCACCAGCAGGTTGCGGGCTTGCTGGATCTGGACGCCGGCGAGGTCGGCGAGAGCGCCGGCTCGCCGGTAGCCCTCTGCCGAGGCGGTCCAGCAGGCCCCCGCGAGGACCCATTCGTACAGCGACTCGGAGGCGGTGGCCAGCCCGGACGCCCATGGCGGTGGCAGCGTGAGCAGGTCCCGGGTGGCGGCGCGGACGGCGGTGATGAGCTGCTCGGCGTGGGCTGCGGGCGCGAGGTAGGCGGTCGCCATCGTCATCCTCGGGTCGTCGCCGGGCAGCCCGAGCTCCCGCAGTCCTTCGAGGATGCGGTCGCCGGTGGCGGTTCCCGGGCTCTCCTGACGGCAGCGGATCGACGCGAACAGCAGCAGGCTCGCCGCGATGTCCGGGTCCACCGGCGCGGCCCGGCGCGCGCTCTCGATCAGCCGGCCGATGTCCAGGCCGGCGGTGCCGACGTACAGCGCGAGGTACGACTCGGTGATCGCCAGGTCGGCCTGGACTAGGGGGTCGGCGACCTTCTGTGCGGCGGCGACCAGTCGCCGTGCGGCGTCGGGCAGGCCACTCTGCCGGGCGGCGTCGGCCGCCCGGGCCAGCCGGCGGCCCTGGAGATGCGGGGCGGGCGACAGCTCGGCGGCGCGTTCCAGGTAGCGCATGGCGCCGCCGAGAGCGCCGCGGGCGCGGGCCAGGCCGGCGGCCTCCGCGAGGTCCCGGGCGACGGCTTCGTCGCGGCCGACGGTGCCGGCCGCCCGGTGCCAGGCTGACCGTTCCGGATCGCCGGCGAACACCTCGGCCAACGCCCGGTGGGCGGCGATCCGGCGGGGGAACGACGCCGCGCCGTAGATGGCTGACCGGATCAGCGGGTGCCGGAAGGTCAGTTCGTCGCCGGCCCTCCGGACCAGTTCGGCCGCCTGGGCCTGACCCAGTTGCTGCTCGGGTGCGTCGATGCCGAGCAGGTGGGCGGCCTTGCCGAGTTCGGTCAGGGTGACCGCGTCGCCGGCCGCGGCGAGCAGCAGCAGGTCCTGTGCCGGCAGCGGCAGCCGGGCCACCTGGTCGGCGAAGGCGTTCTCCAGGCGGGCGCTGAGCGGCAGCCGGGCGGGTAGGGCGGCCGTGTCGTGAAGTCCCCGTTCGGTGAGGCCGCGGGACAGTTCGACCAGGGCCAGCGGGTTGCCCTCGGCCTCGTCCAGGACCCGGTCGCGGACCTCGCGGCGCATCCCCGGGTCGAGTTCGGCGAGCAGGCCGGTGGCGTCGTGCTCGGTGAGGCGGCCGATCGGCAGCTCGGGCAGGCCGAGTTCGGTGATCGGGTCCACGCTGTCGGAGCGGCAGGTGACCAGCATGACGATCGCCGTGTCGCGTACTCGGCGGCCGACGAAACCGATCAGGTTCGCGGTGGGCCGGTCCATCCACTGCACGTCCTCGACGATCAGCAGCAGCGGCTGTTCCTGGGCGAGGTCCTCGAGCAGGCCGAGCACCGCGACGGAGAGCACGAGCTGGTCCGGCGAGGTGCCCGGGCCGAGACCGAAGACGCTGTGCAGGGCGGCGCGCTGCCGGTCGGGCAACCGGTCGGCGCGGTCGACCACCACGTGCAGCAGTTGTTGCAGGCCGGCCAGTCCGGCGCTGCTCTCGCGCTGCACGCCGGCGCAGGTCAGCACCCGGAAGCCGAGTTCGATCGCGGTCGCCCGGGCCTCGTCGACGAGGGTCGACTTGCCGATCCCGGCGGGACCGCGCAGAAGCAGGGCGCTGCCCCGCTCCCCTGCCCCGGCCAGCAGCCCCCGCAATGTCGCCCGTTCCGGCGCCCGCCCGTGCATGGGCAGACCATAACGTCCGATGGCTTAGGTCATCGGTACGCCGGTCGCCGGCTGACGTAGTCGTGTGACAGATGCCCTGCTCACCGTCGCTGCGAATACTTCGTGGCGACAACGGGGGGTGGGAATCGTGGCAGTACGGGACGTCTGGTTCACGGTGCTCGGGCCGGTCCGTGCCTGGACCGGTGACCGGGAGGTCGATCTGGGTGCACCGCAGGCGCGGGCGTTGCTCGCGCTGCTGCTGGCGCACGGCGGGCAGGCGGTGAGCCTGGCCCGGCTGGTGGACGCGATGTGGGGTGAGGATCCACCGCGGACGGCGGTCAACGCGATCCACCGTAACGTCGGCCTGCTGCGCCGGATGATCGAACCGGAGCTGCCGGCCCGGCATCCGGGTGGCTGGCTGGTCCGGGCGGCCGGCGGGTATCGGCTGGACGTGGACGGCGAGAGCCTGGACCTGTTGCGGTTCCGCCGGCTGGTCCGGCAGGCCCGGCAGCCGGGCAGTCCGGACCCGGTCGGCCTGTACCGGCGGGCTCTCCGGCTGTGGGACGGTGCCGGCGGGGACGGCATCGACGCGCAGGTGCGCGGTGACGCGGTGTTCACCCGGCTCGACCAGGAGCTGTCGACGGTGGCGCGGGAGGCCGCCGACACCGCGCTGGCGTTCGGCGCGGCGGGGGAACTGGCTGACGTGGTGGAGCTGGTGGCGGGGCGGGCGCCGTTCGACGAGCCGCTGCACGCCCGGCTGATCCGGCTGCTGTCAGCGGCCGGCCAGCGGGCCCGGGCGTTGGGGGCCTATCAGGCGTTGCGGGTCCGGCTCGATGAGGAGCTGGGGATCTCGCCCGGTCCGGAGGTGGTCGCCGCGCACCGGACGGCGTTGCAGCTTGAGCCGGTCAGGTCGCTGCCGGGGCGGGCGCGGGGGTTGAGGTCGGTGCGGCTCCTGTCGTACGGAAGCAATGGTTGTCGGTTTTCGGTGCTTTGACCCTGGAATGATCCGGTGACCGTCCGTCACATGACGTACGCGGCAGTCGTGCCGCCGGGCCTAGGGTTCGGTGGTGAGCGAGATGGTCGGCCGCGGAAGACCGCTGTCGCGTCTCTCCGAGCTGATCGCCCGGGCGCACGCCGGCGACGGCGGCGCGGTGCTGATCACCGGTGAGACCGGCGTGGGTAAATCCACCCTGATCGAGGCCGCGGCCGGGATCGCGGCTCAGGCCGGATTCCGGGTGCTGAGCTGCTCCGGTGTCGAGGGCGAGACACAGATCGGCCTGGCCGGGCTGCACGAGCTGCTCCGGGTGATCATCGACCGCGCCGAGATCCTGCCGGAGCAGCACCGCGACGTGCTGTTCAGCGTCTTCGGCCTGGGCCCGCGGATCGCGCCGGACCGGCTCCAGCTCTCCGCCGCGGTGCTCGGCCTGCTGACCGCGCTCGCCGCGGAGCAGCCGCTGATGATGGTGCTCGACGACGCCCACTGGATGGACCAGCCGACGATCGGCATGATCGCTTTCCTGGTGCGGCGGGTGACGGCCGCGCCGATCGTGATGGTGGTCGCCCGGCGGCCGGACGGGGCGGCGGCGCTGGAGACGCTCGGGCTGGACGAGATCGTCCTGGAGCGGCTCACCGAGTCGCAGGCCCGGAGTCTGGTCACCCGGCGGCACCCGGGCCTGGCGAACCATCTGCTGCGTCAGGTGCTCGACGAGTCCGAGGGCAACCCGCTCGCGCTGATCGAGCTGGCCGGTGCGGCGGCGAGCGGCCGCCACGATGGCGCGGTGTCGTCGTTGCGCGCCCGGCTGGAGCGGGGCCACGCCGCCCAGCTGGCAGCGCTGTCGCCCGGCGCGCAGGACCTGCTGTTGCTGGTCGCCGCTGCCGCCGGTTCGGTGTCGGTTCCCGAGCTGAGCGCCGCGGCCGAGCGGATGGGCCTGAGCCTCGACGGGTTCGCCGAAGCCGAGAAGAGCGGCCTGGTCGCCGTCACCGGCACGAGCGTGTCCTTCCGGCACCCGCTGATCCGGTCGGCCGTCTACCGGACGGCCGGCCTGCACCGGCGGGTCACCACCCACCAGGCGCTCGCCGGGACGCTGGCTGAGCGGGGGCAGTCCTCCCAGGCCGCCTGGCACCGGGCCGCGGCGACCTTCGGGTACGACGAGCCGGTGGCCCGCGACCTGGAGGACGCCGCCGCCGGTGACAGCCTGCGCGGCCTGCACGGCGCGGCGATGCGCGCGCTGGAGCGGGCGGCGGCCCTGACCCGCGACCGGGCCGGGCAGGGCCGCCGCCTGATCGGGGCGGCCCAGGCGGCCCGCCTGGCCGGGATGACCGGCGACTGCCGACGGCTCGCGGCCCGGGCCGCGGAGGTGGCGCCGGACGCCGAGATCCTCAGCGGGCAGGCGATGATCCTGCTCGCGCTCGACCTCAACTCCGGTACCCGGACCTGTGAGCCCGATGACCTGCTCGCGCTGGGCAGGCGGTTCGCCGGTGCCGGCCGGCGCGACATGGTGTTGCCCATGGTCACGTCCGCCGCCTTCCTGTGCCGGTGCCGGGCCGGTTCGGCGGAGCTGCGGGACCGGATCAGCGAGGCGCTCGACGCGCTCGACGTGCCGAACTCCGGCCCACAGCTGGTCATCGCGCACGCCGTCCTGGCGCCCGCGCGGCACGCGCCCGCCGTCAGGCCCCGTCTGCGGGCGTACGCCGGCGACCTGACCAGCCTGTCCCCGCAGTTGCTGTCGGGTCTGGGTACCGCCGCGGAGGCGTTGCAGGACTGGACGCTGGCCGCCGGTTTCTTCACGGCCGCCGCGCAGCGGTTCGAGGACGGTGCGGCGCTCGCCGACGCCATCACCGTCCGGCCCGAGGTGGCGTTCGCGTTCGCCGTCCAGGGCCGCCTCGGCGAGGCCCTCGCCGAGGCGGAGCCGGTGCGGGTGGCGGCGCGCGACGGGGACATGCTGGTCGCTGCCGCCTTCGCCGATGCGGTGGCCGTGTTCGCACGGGCCTGGCAGGGCCATCCGGTGCCGGCCGCGGAGCTGATCCGCGCCGACGTGGACGCCCTGCGCGCGTGGGCCGCCGGCCTGTCCGCGCTGACCCGGGGCGAGCCGGCCGCGGCATACGGCGCGCTGTGCGCCACGGCCCGTCATCCTGACGTCGCGGCGCCGGCGATCGCCGATCTGGTCGAGGCCGCGGCCGCGGTGGGTCAGGCGGATGCGGTGCGCGTCGCGCTCGAGGACGCCGAGCGGCTGGCCGAGGGCACGCGAGCGCCGCTGATCCGGTCGCTGGTCCACCGCGCCCGGGCCATCCTCGGCGAGGACTGCGAGGGCAACTTCCGCCGCGCTCTGGAGGTGCCGGGCGCCGATTCCTATCCGTTGCAAATCGCCAGGACAAGTCTTGTGTACGGGGAATGGCTGCGCCGCGCCAACCGGGCCGCCGAGGCGCGGGCTGTCCTTACCACCGCCGCGACCGTGTTCGAGCGAGCTGCCGCACACCCGTGGCTGGCCCGGGCTCAGAGATCGCTGCGGACCGTATGATCGGGCCGCTGACTGAGTGGACCGAGGTGAAGCGCCCCCATGGCGAGCCTGTTCGGGCGCGCGGACCAGGTCCGCAGCATCACCGCGCTGGTCGCCGGGCTGCGTGACGGCGGTGCCGCCCTGCTCGTGCGCGGTGAGGCCGGCATCGGCAAGTCCGCCCTGCTGGACCTGGCCGTGACCGTCGCCGGGCAGGCGAGGGCGCAGGTTCTGAGCACGACCGGGGTCGAGGCGGAGAGCCACCTCGACTTCGCCGGCCTGCACCAGCTGCTGGGGCCGCTCCTGCCGCTCGCCGAGGCCCTGCCGGGTCCGCAGCGCACCGCGATCCTGACCGCGTTCGGGCTGGCCGACGCCGCGCCGCCGGACCTGTTCCTGATCGCCCTGGCCTCGCTGAACCTGCTCGCCGACGCCGGCAGCCTGGCGCCGGTGCTGGTCACGGTCGACGACGCGCACTGGCTGGACCCGGCGAGCGCGGCCGTGCTGGCCTTCGTCGCCCGGCGGATCGCCGCCGAGCCGATCGGGCTGGTGGCGTCGGCCCGCGACGGGTTCGGCACGCCGCTGGACGGCGCCGGCCTGCCGGAACTGCGGGTGCCGCCGCTGGATCCGAAGGCCGCCGAGGCCCTGCTGGACGCTCGGGCGCCGGGCCTGCCACCGGCGGCGCGGGCGTCGATCCTGGCGACCGCCGAGGGTAATCCGCTCGCCCTGGCGGAGCTTCCCCTGGCGCTGGGCGAGCCTGAGGTGGCCGGCCGGCTCGACCCGGCCGGGAGCTGGCTACCGCTGACCACCCGTCTGGAGCAGGCGTTCGCGGGCCGGCTCGACGGCCTGCCGGAGGCGACGGTGACGGCCCTGGAGGTGGCCGCGCTCAACGACGGTGACGGCCTGGCCGAGACGCTGGCCGCGGCCGGCCGGCTGCGGGAGGTCGCCACCGGGGATCTGCAGCCGGCGATCGAGGCCCGGCTGATCACCGTCGACGAGCGGCGTATCCGGTTCCGGCATCCGCTGATCCGCTCGGCCGTGCAGCAGCGGATCGGCGGGGTGCGACGGCTGGCCGTGCACACCGCGCTGGCGCAGGCTCCGGACATGTCCGCCGAGCGGCGGCTGTGGCACCGGGCCGCGGCGAGCGAAGGACCGGACGAGCAGGTCGCCGCCGAACTCGACGACGCCGCGCAGCACGCCCAGCGGCGGGGCGCGGTCGCCGGCGCGGTACGCATCCTGGAGATCGCCGCCCGGCTGAGCACCGACCAGCACCGGCGGGTGGAACGGTTGCTGCGGGCGGCGGCCTGGGCCACCGAGCTCGGCCGGCGCGACGCGGTGGATCGGCTGCTCGACCTGATCGGGCCGGCCGAGATCACCGCGGCCCAGCAGGCTCGCCGGGCGTGGGTGCACGGCCGGTTCGACAACCATCTGGCGGAGAGCATCCCGGGGATCCGCGCGCTGGTCGCGTTCGCCTGGGAGGCGATCGGGCGCGCCGAGACCGACCTGGCCCTGGACCTGCTCTACGCGGTCGGGCTGGCCTGCGCGTACACCGAGCCGGGCACGGAGATCCGGGAGTCGGTGGTGGCCGCGGCCCGCCGGATCGAGGTGGCCGCCGACGACCCGCGGCTGCTGCTCGTGCTCGCGTTCGCGCACCCGGTGGCGTGCGGCGCCGAGGTGCTGGCCCGGCTGCGGCAGTGGGCGGCGGCCGGGATCGGTGACGAGTCGTCGTACCGGGCGCTGGCCACGAGCGCGAACGCGATCGGCGAGTACGAGCTGTGCCTGGCCTTCGCCGCTCCGGCGCTGACCCACCTGCGGAGCCAGGGCCGGCTGGGTCTGCTGGCCCGGGCCCTGGCCGTGCAGGGCCGGGCAGCGGCGAACCTGACGAATCTGAGCATCGCGGTCACCGCCGCCGAGGAGACGATCCGGCTGTCCCGGGAGACCTCGGTGCCGCCGGTCGAGGCACTCGGCTGGGCACAGAACGCGCAGGTCGCGGCGTTGCGGGGCCGGTTCCGTGAGTTCGAGGAATGCGCGGCGCAGGCCGAGCTGCTGGCCACCCCGCTGCGCGCGGCGGCAGCGTTGTCCACGGTGCAGCACGCCCGGGGTCTCGCCGCGCTGGCGGTCGGGCGCCACCCGGAGGCGGTCGAGCCGTTGCTGCGGATCTTCGAACCCGGGGATCCGGCGTATCACCTGCTGCACCATTGGGATGCGATCGGTGACCTGGCCGAGGCCGCCGCCTCGGGGCCGAGCCGGCCGCGGGTGCTCGAGATCGTCGCCGGCCTGGAGCGGGTCGCCGAGCGGATGCCGACGACGGCGTTGCGGGTGGGGCTCGGTTATGCCCGTGCTGTGCTGGCCGACGATGAGCAGGCCCTGCTGTTGTTTCTGGCCACCGACCTGAGTGGGTGGCCGTTCGTGCGGGCGCGGGCGCAGCTGGTCCACGGCGCGTGGTTGCGCCGGCATCGCCGCCGCGCGGAGTCCCGGGCGGTGCTGCGGGCTGCCCGCGACGCGTTCGACGCGCTCGGCGCCGCGCCGTGGGGTGAGCGGGCCCGGCAGGAGCTGCGCGCCTCCGGGGAGGTCAGCACCCGCCGGGCTCCGGACGCGCTGGACCGGCTCACCCCGCAGGAGTTGCAGATCGCCCAGCTGGCGGCGGACGGGCTGACCAATCGGGAGATCGGTCAGCGCCTCTACGTGTCGCATCGCACGGTGAGCACCCACCTGCACCGCATTTTTCCGAAGCTCGGTATCACGTCCCGGGCGGCGGTCCGGGAGGCGCTGGCCCGCACTCCCGAACCGCCGGACTGAGCCTCCCGCGTTGCCGGACCGCCTTGGTGATCAGGCCGCCGGTGCGATGTTCCGGTTGATCCGGAACAGGTTCGCTCAGAGCGTGCTGATCAGGCCGCCGTCGATGACGATGTCGGCGCCGGTGACGTTCCCGGCGCGGTCGCCGGCCAGCAGCAGGACCAGGTCGGCAACTTCGTCCGGCCGGGTGAACCGGCCGGTCGCGGTGCCGCCGACGGCACCCTTGACGACGTCCTCCGGTGTGAGGCCGGCCGAGTCGCCGACGGTCTCGGCGACCCCGCCGGCGCCCAGCCACAGGTCGGTCTCGACCGGCCCGGGGCTGATCGTGTTGACCCGCACACCGCGCGGGCCGACCTCTTTCGACAGGGACTTGGAAAAGTTCGCGAGCGCGGCCTTGCTTGCGCTGTAGTCGATGACCAGCGGGTCAGGCAGCGACGAGTTCACCGAGTTGATCGTGACGATGGTGCCGCCGCGGTCCAGCAGCAGTGGCAGCGCGGCGCGGGTGACGCGGACCGCGGCGAGCAGGTTGATGGTCAGGGTGTCCAGCCAGTCGGCGTCGGTGACCGACAGGAACCCGCCGACCCGGGGCCGGACCGCGCCGACGTTGTTGACGAGGATGTCCAGCCGGCCGCCGAGCACGGCCGTGGCCTGCTCGACGAGCGCGGTGGCGCCCTCGGCGGTGCTCAGGTCGGCGTTGACCGGGTGCACCCGGCCGTCCGCGGCCAGGGCGGCGAGTTCCGGCGTGGTGGTCCGGGCGCCGGCGACCACGTGCACGCCCTCTCCGGCGAGGGCCCGTACGATCGCCAGCCCGATGCCCCGGCTGGCCCCGGTGACCAGGGCGTTTCTGCCCGACAGGCGCAGGTCCATCAGGCCCGCCCGCGCAGGAAGGTGGTGAGGATCCGGGTCATCTCGGCCGGGTGCTCCTCGTAGATCCAGTGCCCGGAGCCGGCGATCACCTTGCCGGTGACGTTCACCGCGTACCCTCGAACCTGGGTTTCGATGTTGCCCCCGAGACTGCCGTCGGCGCCGATCGCGAGCACGGGCATCGGCAGTTTGGTCTTGATGTTGATCTCGTTGTCCTTGATGTCCTGCGGGAACGCGCGGAACCAGTCGAAGCTGGCGCGCAGGTGCGCGTCGTCCTTGAGGTACTTCGCGAAGACCTTGACGTCCTCGGGGCCGACGCCGTCCTTGACGTCCTCGAGCTGGTCGGTGAACAGCTGCACCCACCGCTCCTCGCGGCCGTCCACCATCTGCTCGGGCAGGCCGTTGGTAAGCGAGAAGAAGCCGAAGTTCCATACGCCGCGGCCGACCTCGGGCAGCGCCGGGAACGAGTAGAACGACCTGTCCGGGATCGGCGCCTCGCTCAGCACGAGCTTTTTGACCTCGGTGGGGTGCGCGGCGGCGTACGCGTAGGCGACCATCGTGCCGATGTCGTGCCCGACCAGCCTGATGCCGGAGTTCAGGCCCAGCTTCACGAGCAGTCCGTGGATGTCGGCGGCCATCGTCTTCTTGTCGTAGCCACCCACCGGGGCGTCGCTCTTGCCGGCGCCCCGCAGGTCCGGCGCGACAACCGTGTAGTGCTCGGCGAGCGCCGGCAGGATGTCGTGCCACTCGTACCAGGTTTCCGGATAGCCGTGCAGCAGGACCAGGACGGGGCCGTGCCCGCCGCGGACGAAGTTGATCCCGACCTCGCCGACCCGGACCTTGCGTTCGGTGAAGCCGGCCGGCAGGCGACTGTCGGCTGTGTCGTAACTTTGCGCGCCGGCGGTGGTGTTACCGCGCGCGTCGGCCACCGCGGGTCCGCTGAACGCGACGACGGCGGCCAGGGCCGCGGCCGTCGCTTTCATCACGGCCCGCATCAGAGGCCCTGCTCTTTGAGCCAGGTCAGCGCCGTCTCGGCCACGTCGCGCCACCCTGAGTCGATGGTCAGCGAGTGTGCCTTGTCCGGGAAGTCGACGATGTCGGTGACCGCGTGCGAGTGCCGGTACTGCTTGAGCGTGGACCGCACGACCACCTCGGGCACGGTGTGGTCCTTGCCGCCCGCCATCAGCAGCAGCGGGCCACGCGACTCGTTGGCGGTGTCGACCTTGGCCGGCGAGTGCGGGTTGAAGTTGGCGGCCGCGGCCTCGAACAGCGGCTTGCCGGGAGCGGGGATCGCCCAGCGGTCGAACAGCTCGCGGGACTCCTGCTCGGTGACCGCGTTGCCGAAGGCGTACCGGAACTGCTCCGGCGTCAGCGAGACGGCGCGCTTGGCGTTCGCCGGGTTGCCCAGCACCGGGAAACCCGACCGCAGCGTCGACAGTGGCAGCGGCAGCACGCCCTTGATCTGAGCGGCGTCGATGGCGACCGCCGCGGCGCCCAGGTCGAGGCCGAGCAGCTTCTGCGCGATCATGCCGCCGAACGAGTGACCGATCAGGATCGGCTTGGCATCCAGCCGCTCGATGATCCCGGTGTAGTGCTCGACGACGTCGTCGATGCCGTGACCGGCGAGGGCGTCCGGGTTCGCCCGGGTCGCCTCGACGGTGTCGGCGTCACCGGGCCAGCCGGGAGCGGTGGCGCGGTAGCCGCGCTCGGTGAACAACTCGAGCCAGGGCTGCCACGAGGTGGAGTGCAGCCACAGGCCGTGGATGAAGATGACAGGTACGGACATGTTCTGAGCCTTCCGACGCCGGATGTGCGACAGCGGCCTCAGGCTAGGAAGGGCTCAGTGGGCAAAGAGTGGGCGAGCGTTCGCGGCGTAGTGGCTGAAAATGCTACGAAGGGTGGGTGCCCGGTCTGGAGAGTTCCCTTGATGCCCCGTCCCTGGAGACTCCGCGGCTGCTGTTGCGCCGCTGGCGGAGTGAGGATCTGGACGGGTTCGCCGCCGTCAACGCGCAGCCGGAGGTGATGCGGTACATCCATGACGGCCGCACCCTGGACCGGGCCGCGACCGCGGAGCGGCTGGCACATTATCAGCGGCACTGGGACCAGCACGGCTACGGCCTGTACGCGGTGGAGGTCAAGGAGACCGGTGAGCTGGCCGGTTTCACCGGGCTGGCGGTGCCTGCCTTCCTGCCCGAGATCATGCCGGCCGTGGAGATCGGCTGGCGGCTCGGTCGTGCGTACTGGGGCCGGGGCCTGGCCACCGAGGCCGCCCAGGCCGTGGTCTCGCACACCCGTGCCGAGCTCGGCCTGAGGCGGCTGGTCAGCATCCACGTCGTCGGCAATGAGGCGTCCGCGCGAGTGATGGTCAAGCTGGGCATGACGCTGGAGCGGGAGACCGTGCAGCCGGACACCGGCCGCCGGGTCCGGGTCTACGCGATGGACCTGTGAACACGCACCGGCCCCGCTGATCGGGTGCCATCACCGCGCTCGTCTTACCGGTCAGCCCACGGGGACCCGCGGCGCAGGCGCCGTCGCTGTGGTGGCCAGGCCCGGCCGCCACCAGTTCCACCGGCCGAGCAGTGACATCGTCGCCGGGAGCAGCAGACCGCGCACCACGGTGACGTCGAGCAGGACCGCCACGGCCATGCCGACGCCGATCTCCTTCACCGCGACCAGGTCGCCGAGGACGAAGCCGAGGAAGACGATGCCGATCGCCAGGGCGGCCGTGGTGATCACCGGACCGGCGGCGGTGATGCCGGCCAGGACGGCGCGGTCGTTGGCCGCGGCGTCGGTGGCCGTGCGCCGGTCCCATTCCTCCTTGATCCGGGCCAGCAGGAACACCTCGTAGTCCATCGACAGCCCGAAGGCGAAGACGAACAGCAGCAGCGGTGTGGTCAGGTCGAGCGCACCCCAGGGTTCGAAGCCCAGCAGTCCGGCGCCCCAGCCCCACTGGAAGACCGCGACCAGCACCCCCATGGTCGCCAGCAGGGTCAGCATGTTCATCGCGATGGCCTTGACCGGCACGACCACCGAGCGGGTCAGGGCGAACAGCAGCGCGCCGGTGGCCACGATGATGATCGCCAGGGCGGCGGGCAGGCGCTCGGCCACCGACCGCTTCGCGTCGGTCAGTTCCGCTGCGGGACCAGCCACCAGTACGGGGGCGGGCGCGTCGAGTGCCCGCAGGTCGGCTACCAGCTGCTGAGCCTGCCGGCTGTCCGAGGCGCCTGTGGGCACCACGTCGGCGACGCTCACTCCGGCGGGCATTCCGGACCGCACGTAGACGTCGGACACGCCCGGCAGCTGCTTCATGGTGTCGAACAGCTTTGTGACCTCGGGCCGGTCGGGGCCCGCCTCCACCACGACGGTCAGCGGCTGCTTCGGCGGCTCGGCGAACCTCTCCTGCGTCGCCTCGTACGCCTGCCGCGCCTCGCTGGTCCTGGGCAGCACGCGCACGTCGGAGTTGGCGAACTCCACGAAGAACAGCGGAGCGCTGAGCACCAGCAGGCCGGCGACCGTTGTCAGCGCCACCGCGCCCGGCCGGCGCTGAGCCAATCCGGCCAGTCGCACCAGAAGGCCGGGGCCCCGGCTCTGCCCGGAGGTCCGTTGCCGGCGCCACCCGCCGTGCGCCGGGATACGCCGGTGACCGACCGCGATCAGCGCGGGCACCAGCGTCACCCCGGCCGCCGTCGCCAGCACCACGACCAGCGCTCCGCCCATCGCCATCGCGGCCAGCATCGGGTCGCCGAAGGCGAACAACCCCACGAGTGCCGCGGTGACCGCCGAGCCTGACACCAGCACCGCCCGGCCGGCGGTGGCCACCGTACGTTCGACGAGCTCGGCCGGTGAGGCGCGCGGATCGGCGGCGCGTTCCTCCTGGAACCGGGCGATCATCAGCAGGCTGTAGTCGACCGCCAGGCCGATGCCGAGCAGGGTGACGACGTTGACCGCGTACTCGCTGACCGGCATGAGACGGGCCAGTCCGGTCAGCGTCAGCAGCGTGGCGGTGACCGCGCCCAGCGCGGCGACCAGCGGCAGCAGGCCGACCACCAGGCCGCCCAGCAGCACGATCAGCAGGAGCCCGACGCAGACCAGAGCGACTGATTCGCCGACGGCGGCATCTCGGACGGCCTGGTCGCCGAACTCCCGCTCGGCCAGCACTTCGCCGCCGATGAGAATCTCGGGAGCGTCGATGCGGCGCAAGGCGGCGCTCACCCGGTCGGCGACCCGCAACGCCTCGTCGTCGCTCAAACCCGGCTTCAACTCGACCGTGACCAGAGAGCTGCGGTTATCGGTGGAGATCTGCCGGGTCCCCGTGGTGTAGGAGTCCTCGACTTCGGCCACGCCGGGGATGTCACGGATCTCGAACGCGATCCGGGTGACGCTGTTGATCAGCTCGATGGCGCCGACGTCGCGCCCGGAGATCACCGCGACGACCCGTTCACCCTCGGGCGACAGCGCATCCAGGCGGTCCTGCGCGACAGCGGCCGGAGCACCGGCGGGCACCGAGTCGATGGACTGTGTGCGGTCGTAGACGGAGCCGCCGAACACCGCGCCGGCCATCGCGATCGCCAGCCACACGACGATGACGGTGAGACGCCGGACATACACCGTACGACCTAGCCCAGCCAGCATGACGCCCTCCTGACCGGCGCCGGAGGGGCAGCCGCGGCACATGCAATCATCGCGGCCCGGCGACGCGCAACTGTGGACGGCAACGATCCACTGTGGCTGCACCGGTGAAGCTCAGCGTCAGACGGTCAGGTCGGAGGGTGTTCCTGGTGTCAGCCATCGCAGGCGCTCACCAAGGTCCAGGTGTTCCGCGGTGAACTGTCGTTCGACCGCCTCGCGGCCCTGGGAGAAGTGCTGCCAGCCCTCGTAGTGGACGGGTACCACGGTGGCGGGCTGGAGGTGGCGGCACAGGTTCGCGGCCTGGCGGGCGGTCATCGAGTAGTGCAGTGGGCCGGTGATGGGGAAGCGGACCGCGCCGAGGTGCAGGATCGCGGTGCCGATGTCGAAGCGGCGGGTGATCTGCTCGGTGCCGCGGAACAGGACGGTGTCGCCGGAGATCCAGAGGGCGCCGTGCTGCTGTCCGGGCCATTGGAGCATGAAGCCGATGACCGCGCCGGCGATCGGGCGGCTCAGGGGTGGGCCGTGCCGGGCGGGTGTGGCGGTGATGGTGATGGTGGGGCGGCCGGGTGCGCGTAGTTCGGTGGTGGTCCAGGGGCGCAGGCCTTCGCCGTGGCCGAGGCGGCGGGCGCCGGCGGTGGTGGTGATCACGGTGCCGACGTCGGTGAGCAGTGCGCGGCCGGCCGTGTCGAGGTTGTCGCCGTGGTGGTCGTGGCTCAGGAGTACGGCGTCGATCGGTGGGAGGTCCGACAGTGGCACGGCCGGGCCGGTGAGCTTGCGGGAGGAGGTGCCCCAGCCGAAGGCGTAGCGGCGGCCGGGCGGGTCGAAGGTGGGGTCGGTGAGGATCCGCCATCCGTCGATGTCGAGCAGCGTGGTCGGACCGCCGATGTGGGTGATACGAATCCGGGTCATGGTGCTGCTCCCGCGTACTCGAAGGGTCTTGGTGTCGAAGTGGAGATGATCGGTCAAGAACGCGGGGGTACGGCGGCGCACCGGACAGGTGCCGGGCGCCGCCGTACGGTGAAAAGGGTTTTATTTTGCGGGTGTGCGCGCGTGGCGCAGAGCCCAGTCGAGGACGTCGTCGGCGACCTGCTCCCAGCCCTGGTATGCCGGCAGTAGATGCGGGAAGCCCTGGTAGAGCTTGACCTCGGTGAGTGTGTCGGACTTGTAGTGGTCGGCGTTGGAGCGCTGGATCGCCGGCGGCATGATGTGGTCCTCGCTGCCGGAGACGAACAGCAGGGGTGCGCGGTTGTTGTTGTGGTAGTCGACCCAGGTGTCCTGGTGGCCGGGCTGGAAGTTGGCCAGGACGCTGCCCCAGAGGATGCCGCCGTTGGCGGGGATCGCGTAGCGCTTCCAGAGGGCCTCGGATTCCTCGGGGGTGAACGTGTTGGTGAACGCGTAGGTCCACTCCTCCAGCGACAGCGGTACGGCCTTGTGCCGGTTGGCGGGGCTCTTCAGGACCGGGAAGGTGGACTTGACCTGGGAGAGCGGCACGACCCGGACGCCTTCGGTGGGTGCGGAGTTCATCGCGACGCCGACCGCGCCGTAGCCGTGGTCGAGCAGGATCTGGGTGAAGGCGCCGCCGGCGGAGTGGCCGATGAGGATGGGCGGTGTGGGCAGCGCGGCGATGACCGACTCGAGGTGTTCGATGATCTTCGGGACGGTGACGTCGAGGATCGGGGCCGGGTCGGCGTTGAGCGCTTCGACTTCGGCCTCGAAGCCGGGGTAGGCGGGGGTGATCACCCGGAAGCCCTTGCTCTCGTAGTGGGCCTTCCAGTCCTCCCAGCTGCGCGGGGTCACCCAGAAGCCGTGGATGAGGACGATGGTGTCGGGGGTGTTCGTCTCGGTGCTCATGTCTTCTCCTGGAGTGTGGTCGCGGTCAGGCGTTGAGGAAGGTGAGCAGGTCGCCGGCCAGCTGGGCCTTGTGCGTGTCGGTGATGCCGTGCGGCGCGCCGGGGTAGACGATCAGCTCGGCGCCCTTGATCAGGGCGGCGGAGGCCTTGCCGCCGACCTCGAACGGCACGACCTGGTCGTCGTCGCCGTGGATGACGAGGGTCGGCACGTCGAACGCGGCGAGGTCCTCGCGGAAGTCGGTGGCGGAGAACGCGGCGATGCATTCATAGGCGTTGCGGTGCCCGGCCTGCATGCTCTGCAGCCAGAACGCGTCGCGGATGCCCTGCGACACGGTCGCGCCGGGCCGGTTGTTGCCGAAGAACGGGCCGTCGGCGAGGTCCTTGTACAGCTGGGAGCGGTCGGCGAGGGAGCCGGCCCGGATGCCGTCGAAGACCTCGACCGGTACGCCGCCCGGGTTGCCGGGCGTCTGCAGCATGAACGGCGGGACGGCGGAGACCAGCACCACCTGGGCGATGCGGGCGGTGCCGTGGCGGCCGACGTAGCGGGCCACCTCACCGCCGCCGGTGGAGAACCCGACGAGGGTGGCGTCGTGCAGGTCGAGCTCGTCGATGAGGGTGGCGAGGTCGTCGGCGTAGGTGTTCATCTCGTTGCCGTGCCAGGTCTGGGTGGAGCGGCCGTGCCCGCGGCGGTCGTGGGCGATGACCCGATAGCCGTGCTCGGCGAGGAACAGCGCCTGCGCCTCCCAGCTGTCGGAGTTGAGCGGCCAGCCGTGGCTGAGCACGACCGGGCGGCCCGATCCCCAGTCCTTGTAGAAGATCTGTGCGCCGTCGGCGGTGGTCACGTATCCCATGGTCATTCCTTAAGGTGAGAGGTGAGCGGAGTCGGTCAGCGGGCTGATTGGCTGCGGCTTGTGCTATGAACCTAGAAGTGACGAGGGGTGGGCCGCTGCTGTCAGATGACTGCACCTGAGGGGTGTTGCAGTACTGCAGTAGTGGTCCACCGTCATCTGACTCAGCTGCGGTGTATCCGGCGCCGTACCGTGCGCAGGCATGGGTTGCGGGGCATGGTGGGGCCTGCGGCGGGCGTCGCGTGTAGAGCATTCATGCTCGTCTGCCTCGCCGGCGTGGATCAGCCGGTGAGGAAGCCGCACCGCGGCCCGTGACAGAGCCGCGCCGCGGGGCCGAGGGGTGACCAGGACGGCGCAGGGCCCGGAGCGGATGCTCCGGGCCCTGGCGTGTCCCTACCCGAGTGGCTGCTCCCCGCCGCCGGTCAGGGACTGGTGCAGGAGAGGTTGCTGGGCGCCGTGCTGCTGCTTCCGTTGACCAGGAAGCCGTAATTGGTCGAGGCGCTCGGGCCGACGGAGCCGTTGTAGGAGGCGTTCCGAACGCTCACCGCACCCGTCGTGCCGGTGTTGGTGCCGTTCCAGACGTTGACGATGGTCTGCCCGCCGGCCAGCGTCATCCGCACGGTCCAGCCGTTGAGGGTGGTGGCGCCGTTGTTGGCGACGACGACCTCGCCCTGATACCCGCCGCTCCAGGTGCTGGCCATGCGGTACGTCGCGGTGCACACGCCCGGCTGCCCCGGGTCGGGTGACGTGCTCGTCGAGGTGCTCGGCGACGGGCTCGGCGACCAACTGTTCGAGATGCTCGGCGACGGGGTGCTCGTTCCGGGCACCGTGGTGGAGGCGGCGTTGAGGGCGTTGAGCACCGAGGTGTACGCGGGCTTGGGGTTGCTGTTGCGATCGAACAGCAGCGGGTTCTCGTTGCCGCGCCAGGAGTCGCTGTCCCGTACGCCCCACGTCGTGATGCCGATGCAGCGCGGGACGTTCATGCAGGCCTGGGTCAGCCCGTCGTACTGCGACGCCGAGGCGTTCGTGACATCGGCCTCGGTGAGGGCGACGTCGACGCCGAGGGCGGCGAAGCTGGACAGGGTCTGCTGGAAGTTTCCGGGCAGCGAGCTGCCGCCGGTGAAGTGGGTTTGCAGGCCGACGCAGTCGATCGGTACGCCGCGGGACTTGAAGTCCCGGATCATGTTGTAGACGCCCTGCGTCTTGGCGTAGGACCAGTTCTCGATGTTGTAGTCGTTGTAGCAGAGCTTGACCGACGGGTCGGCGGCGCGGGCGGCGCGGAAGGCGACCTCGATCCAGTCGTTGCCGGTGGATTGCAGGTTCGACGAGCGGCGGCTGCCGTTCTCGGCGAAGGCCTCGTTGACCACGTCCCAGGCCGCGAGCTTGCCCCGGTAGTGCGCCATTACACCGTTGATGTGGTCGATCATCGCGGTCCGCAGGGCGCCGCCGCTGAGGCTTCCCCAGAATCTCGGCTGCTGCGCGTGCCAGGCGAGGGTGTGCCCGCGGACCTTCATACCGCGCTGGGTGGCCCAGTTGTAGATCGCGTCGCCGGCCCGGAAGTCGAACTGGCCACGGTTGGGCTCGGTGGCGTCGGGCTTCATCTCGTTGACGGCCGTCATCATGTCGAACTCTCGGCTCGCGATCGCCTGGAAGCCCGCGTCGTTGAGGCGGTCTCCTCCCATGGCGGCGCCGAAATACCGGCCGCTGCGCTCGGCGGCCGCCTTGAGCGTGGTGCCGGGCGGGCCACTGAGTCCGGCGTGGGCGAGGGTGGCCATGGCCACCGTGGCCACGGCGGTCGCCACGGCGAGGACACCACCGGCGAGCAGCCGGGCGCGACCGCCGCTACGGCGTTGAGGGGGGACGGGAACGTGGTTCATCTGCGCGCTTCTCTCTCGATGTCTCAACTGCTCAAGGTCCATCGCTGATTCGCGCCGCCGTTGCACGACCACAGGATCATCTTGGTGCCGTTCGCGGTGGCGGCGTTGTAGGCGTCCAGGCAGAGCCCCGACTGTGCGCTGGTGATCGTTCCAGCGGCGTTGACGTTCCACTGCTGGTTGAGCCCGCCGTGGCAGTCCCAGATGATCACCGCGGTGCCGTTGGCCGTGCCGTTGCCGTTGGCGTCCAGGCACTTGTTGCCGTAGACCATCAGCTGCTTGCCGGCGGTGTAGGCCCACCGCTGCTGCACGCTGCCGGCGCAGTCCCAGAGCTGCACCTGGATACCGTTGGCGGTCGAGCCGTTGGGCACGTCGGCGCAGCGACCCGACTGGCTGCCCACGATCTGCCCACTCTGCTGGCCGCTGCCGCCCTGCCGCCGGACGAGCGACGTGGACTCGACCGATCGGCTGCCCTGCGCGTCGAGGACGAAGAGGCGGTAGTCACCCGCTGACGACGGCACCGCGATCGAGGTGGCCGCACCGTCGGTGGCGGTCATCGTCGGACCGGCGACGAAGTTCGTCGTACCGGAGGGCGCCAGCCAGATCCGCCTGCTCGCGTCGCCGGAGCCGCGGATCCGCAGTGACGACGTCCCGCTGCCGACGAACGTACTGGCCGGCAGGACGTGGTCGGGCAGGGAGAGAAGGCCCGGCGGGACGATGTCCCGGTACGCGTCCTCGAGCCCTGACTCGACGGCGATGCTGTACGCGGCCGCCGGCCACACATAGTCGGACGACACCAGGATGTCCTGGACCGTGCTGTTCGGCAGGTTCTTGTTGGAGACCTTGTTGATCGGCCCGTACGTCTGGGTGATGCTCACATCGTGCTTGCGCCCGAAGTCATCGGAGTTGATCAGCCAGGTGACGTTCTTGTCGACGCTGAGCACGTTGTCGCGGAAGGTCAGGTAGGCCGAGCCCTCGTCCGGGTGCAGCCCGTACTTGTGGCCGGACGGAACGCCCTGCAGGTAGTTGCCGGTGATCGTGGTCCCGGGCTGGCTGCCGAGCGTGTAGATCGGGGCGGTGTCGCTCAGGCGCTGCACCGTGTCGACGATCTGGTTGTGGCTGATGGTGTTGTTGCGCGCCGTCGTGGTGGGCCGGTTGGGTGCGATGGCGCCCGGCGACCCGTCGAAGTTCCACCAGCCCCAGCCGAGTGTGATGCCGGACCAGGGCGCCTTCTCGATCCGGTTGTGCTGCACCGTCAGGGTGTCGGCGAAGTATGCCGAGATCGGGCTGTGCCCGTTGAACAGCACCGCGCTGTCGTACAGGAAATTGTTCTTGATCTCGATGTTCCGGCACAGTCCCTCGACCGGGGCCGAGTATTTCTCACGGTTGCCGGACGTGTGGTCGCCGATATAGACGTGCTGCGGGTGACCCACCGTGATCGCTGATCCGCCGATGTCGGCGGTGTGGTTCCCGATCAGCTGACTGTTCTGCACGTCGTTGATCATGTTGATGCCGTCGGCACCGGTGTGCTGGATCCGGTTGCGCTGGAACAGGATCCCGTCGGCGTTCTGGACGTGGACGATGCCCGGGGTCACATCGACGTTGCGGTAGTAGTAGGCGTGGAAGTTCTGCTTGGCGTAGGCGATCGCGCTGAGGTTGCCCTGCTGCGCCTGCTTGTACGCGGAACCCGCCACGTTCATCAGGTTCCAGTCGGAGTGCCGCACGGTCAGGCCCGAGAACGTGAGGTTGCGCGCGTGGCTGCTCGTCGAGGTGCCGGCGACCCGCAGCAGCGTGGTCACGTTGCTCGGCGCGAAGACCGTCGCGGCCCGCATGTCGTCGGCGGAGGCCTTGTAGTAGTAGACCGTCCGGCTCCCCTTGTCGAAGTAGAACTCGCCGGGGCTGTCCAGGAACTCGTACGCGTTCATCACCTTGTGGGTGCCGCCGGTCTGCGCGTTGCCGTTGAACGCGCCCTGGGCGATCGCCGCGCCCGGCTGCTGGAACAGTGCCACCCGGTTGCCGCCCTCGGTGGTCACCTGGCGGACGCCGACGATGGCCGAGGTCCAGGTCGTCGCGGTCTCGATCTCGATGTCGTCCTGGTTGGCGGCGATCGCCGGGAAGTCCGACGTGCTGTACCGGGAGCCGGCGCACTGTGACCCCGACTCCCACGCCCAGTCGGCCTGCCCCGCGGTGATCGTGTACGTCCCGTGGCACCCGGCCGAGGTGATCGTCTTCGAGGCCATCAACGCCCGCTTGTTGTTGACGTAGAGCGCCCGCAGCTTGTTCGGCCGGTTGAGCGGGGCCTTCCAGATGTTGCCGCTGTGCTGGGTCCATCCGGTCACTTGGACGCCGCCCTCCAGCACCGGCGCCTCGTTCTGGTAGGCGGCGTAGACGACCCGGTGATCGCCGGTGCCGGAGTCGGCCGCCCCGAACTCGATCGTGCTGGTCACCGGGTAGCCGCCGCCGCGCAGGTAGACGTTGATGTCGCCGGTCATGGTGGTCTTCGCGGTGCGTACGACGTCCCGTGCGTGCTGCACGGAGCGGAACGGTGCCGTGATGGATCCCGCGTTGTTGTCGTCGCCGTCCGGAGCGACGTAGAAGGTCGCCTGGACGGCGGCCACGGCGGGCGCCGCGACCGCCGAGGTGGCGGAGACGACCATGGCGGCTGCCAGCAGCGCCTTCCCGGCTGTGGAGATGGCGGCGCTCATGCGGGGCTCCCTCATGATCGGGTCCAGCGCTGGTTGCTGCCGCCGTTGCAGGTCCACAGCCCGACGGCCGTGCCGTTGGCCGTGCCCTGGCCGGTTACGTCCAGGCACAGGCCGGACTGGGCACCGGTGATGGTGCCGTCGACGTTGATCAGCCACTGCTGGTTGGCGCCACCGGTGCAGGACCAGATCCGGACCCGGGAGTCGGCGGCGTCGAGGCACTTGTTGCCGTACACGGTCAGCTGGTTGCCGGCGGTGGCCGTCCACCGCTGGTTGGCGCCGCCGTTGCAGTCCCAGATCTGCACGACCGCCCCGTCGGACTGGCTCTGCGCGTTGACGTCCAGGCAGCGGTTGGAGCCCGCGCCGCGGATCTCGCCCGTGGGAGTCGGCCCGGTGCCGACCGGGGTGATCGACAGGTTGTCGAACTGGGCGGTCACCCCCTGCCCGGTGGCGTAACCGATCTGGCCGGCGACGAACGCGGGGTCCGAGACGCTGCCCACTGTGGTGCCGTCGATCGCCGCTGTCAGCGTGCTGCCGTTGAGCGTGAGCGACAGCCTGTGCCAGCGGCCGGTGCCCAGGGCCGCCGTGGTCCCGGAGGCCAGGGTCCGCTGATTGCCGCTGGTGGTGTTGCCGCGGATCGACCACAACCCGTTGTCGGCCACCCGCAGGTAGTAGGCGTTCAGGTTCTGCGGGCCGTCGTGGTTGTAGTTGCCGGCCCGTCCGACGAGCTGGACGTAGCCGCTCCTCTCCAGCATCACGTCGGTGGACACCGTGTAGTTGCGCCAGTTCAGGTCACCGAGCAGCGTGAACGGCTCGGCGTGGCCCGAGGTCCAGAAGATCGGCGCCTGCTCGGACATCTGGCGTACGCACTGGCCGGTACGCCCGCCGCTGCACCCCACCACCTCGAACGAGCCCTGGTGGTCCGACAGGTACCTGGCCTGCCGCCCGGTCTGGTAGCCGTCGAAGTCGTCGGCGTAGGGCAGCGGCAGAACGCCCTGCGCGGGGCTGGTCGCGGTGCCCCGGCCCTGCCCGGAGGTGGTGGTGAGGCTGTAGACGTATCCGGGCTGGACGGTGAGCGTGAACGAGCCGTTGGACGGGGTGATGTCGGTGCGCCGGACGAAGTGGTCGGCCGGGTTGCTCGACCTGAGGTTGGTGGACCACACCCGTACGGTCCCAGCCGACAGCCCACCGGTGACGCTGAACTGGAGTTCCTGGGCGCTTGCGGCGTCGATCGTCTCGATGACGGTGCTGTAGCCGCTGTTGTCCGGCGACTTCAGCGAGACGTAGCTGCCGTTGGCGCGGTTACCGCCGAGGTAGCCGGTGGAGCTGTCGAGATAGCGCCAGCCGGGTGCGGTGAACTGGGTCGTGTGGGCCATCACCCAGGTGCTGCGGCCGATCGAGTAGTAGCCGGACCACGGCTGCGGCGCCACCGCCACCCCCGTGGTGGACCAGGGGACGTTCGGTGTGACCGCGGCAATGACCGGCCAGTTCAGGTACGCGGTCATCTTCCCGTCGATGTAGTCGCGGTTGATGCCACGGGCCAGCGCCGGCGCACCGGCGTTGTAGTCGTCGGACCCGTTCTCGCTGGCCCACAGCGTCTTGCCGGAGTTCACGGCGTTCGCTGAGCTCGGGCAGTTGGTCTGTGCGCTGCGGTACCCGCAGACGTAGTGGCTGCCGTACACCGAGACGGCGGCCCCGAACGCCGGGTCGCGCAGCCCGTCGTCCGCCGAGCCCCAGCCGAAGTCGTCCGACGCCACGATCTTCACGCCGGCGTACCCGCGGGAGTTCAGCGCCGAGCGCAGGTTCTTGTACCAGTTGAGATCGCGGCCCCGTTCGTTCCAGCCGCCCAGGTAGTCGATCGTCAGACCGTGGGAGGTGGCGCATCCGAGCCAGGCGATCAGGTAGTCGATCGAGTCGGTGGACCAGAAGTTGCCGTTGCCGATCCACCCCGGTGCTCCCCAGGACAACCCGACGAGCTTGATGTTCGGATTGCGGGCCTTCGCC
Source organism: Actinoplanes sp. GCM10030250 (assembly GCF_042666575.1). Lineage (NCBI taxonomy): Bacteria > Bacillati > Actinomycetota > Actinomycetes > Micromonosporales > Micromonosporaceae > Actinoplanes > Actinoplanes sp. GCM10030250. The sequence goes on from NZ_JBHTDO010000006.1 coordinate 179,374, forward strand.
TGGGCCATCATCCACCACTCGTAGCCGCGATCGCAGTTCACGGCACCCCGGGTGTGCTGATGGCTGGGTTCGGCACCGGAGGTGGAGTTGGTGTCCCCGCCGATCTCCACCTTCATGATCTGCATCGCCGCGCCGTAGCCCGGCTTGAACAGATAGTCGAGAATGTCGCTGCGCTGCGGCTCGGGGTAGTCGAACAGCAGGCGGCTGTTGCCACCCCCGCCGCTGATCGCGCCGACACCGTCGAACACCCGGCCGCCGGACGAGCCGTTGATGGTGATCGCCGTCGCGGCGCGCGCCGGCGCGGGGAGCACGACCAGCACACCGGCGAGCGCCAGCAGCAGGGCTGCCGCCCCGGCCCAGCCGCGAGATGACCACGACCGGTGATTCTGCCAGTCCGCACGTGTCGTCATGAACTCGGTTCCCTTCCGCGGGGCGCTTCTCGGAGCCGTTACATGGCCGTGAAGTTAGCGTTAACTATCTCACTCATCAAATGACACATGTCAATACCAAAGCCCACTGCGGATGCCCTGCGTCGTCGACGAACCGATATAGCTCACGACTTATCTTCAACTCGTGACATGGTGCCGACGCGGACTGGTGGCCTGGCGTAACACTTTCTCGGCAACTTATTGTCAACGGTATTTGCCGGATACGGAAAATCGCGCCGATACCGTTTCCCTTCTTGACCCGGCACTTGTGATGGTTAACATCGACGAAACACCTTTGATTGCCGCCACCGGGAGGGCGCGGCCATTCCCGATGGCACCGAGGAGAGAGTCCATGACGAGATCGAGAACGGCCAAGGCCCTCCTGGCGCCGGCCGGTGCCGCCCTGCTGGCGACAGCCGCCGTGGTGCTGCCGGCCGATGCCGCGGCCGCCGGCTGTGCGGTGAACTACGCGGTGTCGTCGCAGTGGCAGGGCGGGTTCGGCGCGAGCGTGTCGGTCACCAACCTGGGTGACCAGTTGTCCGGCTGGTCGCTGACCTGGTCGTTCGGCGCCGGGCAGACGGTGACGCAGGCGTGGAACACGACGCTGACCCAGAGCGGCTCGGCGGTGACCGCGAAGAACGTCGGCTACAACGGTACGGTCGCGACGAACGCCACCGTGTCGTTCGGCTTCAACGGGGCGTGGAACGGCAGCAACCCGGTGCCGGCCGGCTTCGCCCTCAACGGTGTGGCCTGCACCGGATCGACAGTGCCGGCGTCGCCGTCCACCGCACCCTCGAGCTCCGGTCCGGTCAGCCCCTCCCCCTCGAACTCCGGTCCGGTCAGCCCGTCCCCCTCGGTCTCGACGCCGGGTGGCAACTGCACCCTGCCGTCGAGTTACCGCTGGACTTCGACGGGTGTGCTGGCCAACCCGAAGTCCGGGTGGGTGTCGCTGAAGGACTTCACCACCGTCATGTACAACGGCAAACACCTGGTCTACGCGTCGAACGTCTCCGGCTCGGGCTACGGCTCGATGAACTTCGGCCTGTTCACCAACTGGTCCGACATGGCCTCGGCGAGCCAGAACGGCATGAGCCAGGGCACGGTGGCGCCCACCCTGCTGTACTTCGCCCCCAAGAACATCTGGGTGCTCGCCTACCAGTGGGGCCCGACGGCGTTCAGCTACAAGACCTCCACCGACCCGACGAACGCCAACGGCTGGTCAGCACCGCAGACCCTGTTCACCGGCAGCATCACCGGCTCCAGCACCGGGGTGATCGACCAGACCCTGATCGGCGACGGACAGAACATGTATCTGTTCTTCGCCGGCGACAACGGCAGGATCTACCGGGCCAGCATGCCGATCGGGAACTTCCCCGGCAGCTTCGGCTCCTCCTACACCACGATCATGAGCGACTCGACGAACAACCTGTTCGAGGGGGTCGAGGTCTACAAGGTCGCCGGCCAGAACCAGTACCTGATGATCGTCGAGGCGATCGGGAGCCAGGGCCGCTACTTCCGCTCCTTCACCGCCAGCAACCTGAGCGGCTCGTGGACCCCGCAGGCCGCCACCGAGAGCAACCCGTTCGCCGGCAAGGCCAACAGCGGCGCCACCTGGACCAACGACATCAGCCACGGGGACCTTGTCCGCAGCAACCCGGACCAGACCAAGACCATCGATCCCTGCAACCTTCAGCTGCTCTACCAGGGCAAGAACCCGAGCGCCGGCGGCGCGTACGACCAGCTGCCCTGGCGGCCGGGCGTGCTCACGCTCCAGCGCTGATGACGTCGCGACCCGTGGAGGGTGCCATGCTGAGAAGAACCGCCATCGGCGCGGTGCTGACCGCCGTCGTCGTGTCGGTGACCGCCGGAGTCACGGTGCTGGGTGCGGCCCCGGCCGGCGCCGCCGTCGGCGGATCCGGCCCGTACCCCGCCGACTACGAGACGTCGGCCGGCCTGCCCAACCACACCATCTACCGGCCGCAGACGCTGCCGGCCGAGCGTCTTCCGGTCTTCGTCTGGGGCAACGGCGGCTGCTCGGCCAACGGACTCTCGCAGAACAACTTCCTGCGCGAGATCGCCTCCCACGGCTTCCTCGCCATCGCCAACGGAGCGCCGAACGGAGTCGGCTCCACCACCTCGTCGATGCTCACCCAGTCCATCGACTGGGCCGTCGCGGAGAACTCCCGGCAGGGCAGCAAGTACTACGGCAAGGTCGACACCACGAAGATCGCCGTCGGCGGCTTCTCCTGCGGTGGCCTGGAGGCCTACGCCGTCTCCAACGACCCGCGCGTCACCACGACCACCATCTTCAGCAGCGGTCTGCTCAACGACGCCGACGACTACCAGCTCAGGAGGCTCACCAAGCCGATCGCCTACTTCATGGGCGGCCCCGGCGACATCGCCTACCCGAACGGCATGGACGACTGGGGCAAGCTCCCGGCCGGGCTGCCCGCCTTCATGGGCAACCTGAACGTCGGCCACGGCGGCACCTACGACCAGGCGAACGGCGGCGAGTTCGGCCGCGTGGCGGTGCTCTACCTCAAGTGGCGGCTCAAGGGCGACACCACCGCCGGCAGCACCTTCGTCGGCAACACCTGCGGTCTCTGCCGCACCCAGTGGCAGGTCCAGCAGAAGAACCTGACGCTCGACGGCCCCACTCCGGAGCCCAGCACGTCTGTCTCACCGTCCGCCTCGCCGTCAGTCCCGGGCAACCCCGGCTGTTCCGCGGTCTACGCGGTGCAGGACCAGTGGAGCGGCGGCTTCGTCGCCAACGTCACCGTCACCGCCGGATCCGCGGCGATCAACGGTTGGCGCGTCTCCCTCGGCCTGCCGAGCGGGGCCACGATCAGCTCGCTGTGGAACGCCGTGGCCGGCGGCACCAGCGGAGCCGTGACCGTCACGAACCAGAGTTACAACGGGCGGCTGGCCGCCGGCCAGAGCGCCACCTTCGGTTTCCAGGGCAGCGGAACCGGCAGTGGGGGCACGGTCAGCTGCGCCGCCGGCTGAGGGGTGGGGCCGATGCCTCGGCATCGGCCCGACCCCCGTGATGCGCCCATGGCACCGGAGATGGCGGTCTTCCCGGCGTTCAGCTGACCTTGGGAACGCCCTGGGTCAGCGCCGCTTGGACGATGCGGACGGCCTCGGTGGTGTCGATGCCGACGCGGGCGATGACGGCGGCGTACTCGGCGGCCGCCCGCCGGGCCCGTTCGCGTCCCTGCTCGCCGGCTGCGGACACGAACGAGCCGGCCGCGCCGCGGGTCTCGATCAGCCCGGCCTCCTCGAGTTCCCGGTAGGCCCGGCCGACCGTGTTGACCGCCAAGCCGAGGTCCGCGGCCAGCCGGCGGATGGTCGGCAGCCGAGTACCCACGGCCAGCGTGCGTTCCTGAATCTGCCCGGCGAGCTGGGCGCGGAGCTGCTCGAACGGCGGGACGGGCGAGGCCGAGTCGATGACGATCATGCGAATCACCGGGCGCTGGGGCCGTGCTGGGCCGCCAGGGCGATCCGCCCGTCCCAGGCCGTGATCAGGGCCAGCGCGATGACGCTCAGGATGATGAAGACGAGCCAGCCCGTGTTCCACGGATCGAGCCCGGTGTCGAATACCGACACGACCGGCAGTGACCACACCACGGTCGGTACGGCAACCTCGCGGGCATCCTCGACGCGCATGAGGAAGTCGGCCCTCAGCGAGCCCTCGTCGCCGGCCACTACCGGGTGGGTGAGCACATGGCGCAGTTGGACGGCCGTACCCACCGCGACCCCGCACAGCCCGATGAGCAGGATGACCGCCGCGTACCTGGCGGCGCCGTCCCGCATGATCAGAGCAGCGATCGCCAGCACTGCCGCGCCCGCATAGGTGATCACCAGCAACGCGGCCCGCGGCACGCCGAGCACGGTTCGCCAGCCGGGCCGCACGGAATGGGCCGCTCGTCGCGGCAACTCCGCACCGGCCCGCTGATCGACCCGCCGCACCCACCGGGCCAGCAGCGACAGACCCAGCACCAGCCCGGCCACCAACACTGTCAGCACCACCAGCGCCCAGCGCTGCTGCGTCCCGAACCCGTCATCCGCGGGACGGATCGGCAAGGCAGAGACGTAGACGAGCGCCGTTGCGATGAGAAACACGGCCGGCAGGACGGCAGCGGCCAGCCGCGCACGTCGCCGGGCCGTCAGGCGCGCCGCCAGCATCGGTGCCGGCGTGACGTCGGCCAGGCCACGCGCGGCCAACCACAGACGAGCTATCTCGCGCTCTGTTGCACGCACCTTCCTCGGCATAGCGGCCTCCCCAGCTTGTCGCAAGTCTTGTCTCACCATGTTGAGACAAGACTTGCGACAAGTCAATGGGTGTCCCGGGCGAAGCACTCACCCGGCGCAACGCCAACCGCCCGATGCAACGCGTTCGGCGTTCCGAAGCTGGCCCGGCCGACGGCCAGCAGGAAGTCAGTGGGCTCGGCTCAGCCGCGCCGGGTCTTGGCCGAACTGAAAGGCGAGGTATGCGCAAGCCGACGAAGGGCCCCGATGCCGGAGAACAACCCGAGACCAGACGTCTCATCGCCGGGTGCCGCGTACGAGATCGAGATGCCAACCCTCGCGACAGCCAGGGCGGCGCTGACGGGCTTCTACGGCCCGCACGCCGACGACGTCTGGCGCACCCTGCTGTTCACCTGCGGCCTGACCGGCGAGGAAACCGATCGCGGATCCTTCAGCCGGCTGATTTCCTCCATGCAGGTCGCCCAGCCGATGACCCGCCTGTGCGCACGCAGCCTCGCGGTACGCGCCGCGGCATACGAACGCCTCGTCGAGCGGCACGACAAGAACGGGACAACCGCATGAGCATCCCGACCCCGAACCGCTTCGAAATCATGGCGCGCATCAACCTGGACGACCCGGAGCTGCGCCGCCGCCTGGACAGCATCGCCAAACGTACGGCCGACCGGCTCGGCCAACCGATCGCCCTGGTCAGCATGGTGCTCGACACCGCACAGATCTTCCCCGGTTCGTACGGGCTCCAGGGATGGCTGGACGAGCTGGCCGGCACCCCGATCGAATGGTCGTTCTGCGTCAACGCCGTCAATTCCGGAACCGCCTACGTCGTACCGGACGCCACCACCGACGCACAGCAATCAACCAACCCGTTGGTGACCATCGACGGTGTGCGCAGTTATGCCGGCGTCCCGATCGTGGTAGACGGCGCCATCCTGGGAGCGCACTGCGTCCTGGGCCCGAACCCACACCCATTCACCGACGCCGACCTCGCCGAACTCCGCCGAGGCGCCGAGGAGATCAGCCAAATACTACGCTCGTTTCCCCTTGCCGACTGACCTCCCGGCCGCTCGTCCGAGCCGGCCGCATGACCATCGACCGCTGCGCGTTCGCAGGCTCGGCTTCGGCGACCACTTCCTCACCGAATCCCGCCGCACCCACCATGCGGCGGCTGTGCAGTGTGGATGTGAACTCGGCGGGTGATCGCCACGCTCAGTCAGTGTCCACGGCGCAGTTCTTCTGCTGCCAGGCGCGGTAGGTGTGGATAGCCGTGTGTAGCGCACGTGTGGCTGCTGTATGAGCACACCTTTGCAGGATCGGTGGCACCGCAATGACATGCGGTGCTGGTGACGATCGTCGCCGGCCGAATCCACGGGAGGGCTCGACAGATGAGCAGCAGATTCACGGTGCGGCTGCTGGTGGCCGCAACGCTCGCCGGCGCCGGGGTCGCGGCGTTGCCCGCCGCCGCGCTGGCCGCAACGCCCGCGCCGGACTTTGAGGCGCCGTTCGCGTGCGGTACGCAGGTCAGGATGGAGACCGGACCATCGCATGACGGGTCGCAGCGGGAACGGGCGCTCGACATGTACAGGCCGCCGGCCGTGGGTACCGCCGTCGTCGCGTCGTCCGGCGGCGAGGTGCACTACACGGAGCCGGGCGGTGTGATGATCGAGCACGGCCGCGGCTGGTTCTCCCAGTACATCCACATGCGCAACCGGATTCCGGAAGGCTCGAAGGTCTTGCGGGGGCAGCAGATCGGCACGGTGAGCGACGTGGGCACCGGTACGGCGCACCTGCACTACGAGCAACTCTATGACGCCAACGGTGACGGTTGGGCCGACAACGGCGAATGGGTGCATCCGACGTTGAACGGCATCACGTACCGGCTGGGCGCCAGTGGTCAGCCCACGGAGACGACGATCGTCAGCCAGAACTGCGGCCAGGAAGACGATGCCACCGTGCAGTTCGCGGAGATCAACGGAGGTGGCCGGGAGGGCGACTTCCGCGACGAGATCGTGAGCGTCGGGTACACGGGAGCCACCTGGGCATATCTGAACCGCGGCTGGAACGCGTCCGGCGGGGTCTACTACGGGCCGGACTCGGCGCGGGTCGCGAACGGGTTCCACCCGCCGGCGACGCGGTTCGCCGACCTCGACGGTGACGGCCGGGACGAGATCATCGGCATCGACGGCAACGGCACGGCCGGGGCGTACCGCAACCGTGGCTGGGGCGCCGCCGGCGGTGTCTACGCCGGGGCGGACTCGAAGGTCGTCGCGCTCGGCTTCCGCGACTGGGAGGCCACGAAATTCGCCGACGTCAACGGTGACGGCCGCGACGATCTGATCGGCATCGACAGCAACGGCTCGGTCCGGGCGTACCGCAACCGCGGCTGGACCGCCGCCGGCGGGGTGTTCGACGGCGCCGACTCTAAGGTCGTCGCGCTCGGGTTCCGCAACTTCACCGCGACGAAGTTCGCCGACCTCAACGGCGACAGCCGCGACGAGATCCTGGGCATCGACGGCAACGGCACCGTCGTCGCGTACCGCAACCGCGGCTGGGACGCCGCCGGCGGCGTCTACACCGGCTCGGACTCCAAGACGGTGGCGCTCGGGTTCCGCAATCACGCGGCGACGAAGTTCGGCGACATCGACGGTGACGGGCGTGACGAGATACTGGGCATCGACCCGTCGGGCACGGTCGTCGCGTACCGCAACCGCGGCTGGGACGCCGCCGGCGGCGTCTACACCGGCTCGGACTCGAAGATGGTCGCGCTCGGCTTCGTCATCGCCTGACAGCCAGCGCGTCGATCTCCCGGATCGCATCATGGTTGCCGAGGTCCGCGTACACCGCGCGGGCCTCGGCCCTCGCTTCGTGGGCCGCGGCGAGGCGGCCGGTGGCGGCGAGGGCGTCACCGAGGATTCGCAGCGCACCGGCCAGGAACGACGGCCACCCGCGGGTCCGCCACATCCGCACCGACTCGGTCAGGTGCTGCACCGCCCGGCCCGTCCGGCCGGCGTGCAGCTCCGCCTCACCGAGGACGGACAGTGCGTCGGCGACGTGATGGGTCATCGTCGAGCGGCGGCCGAGGAAGACGGCCCGTTCGGCCAGGTCGCCGGCGCGCGGGTCGCCTTCCCGGACGGCCACGCGGGCCTGAGTGATCAGGGTCAGGACCTCCGCGTACCGATCGCCGTGCCGCCGCGAGATGGCCAGCGAGGCGTCGAGGGCGGCCCGGCTGGCGGGCAGGTCACCGGCCCGGCAGTGCACGATCCCCATGAACTGCAGGACCGTCGCCTCGAACCGGTCGTTGCGCAGCTCGGCGGCGAGCGCCAGCGCCTGGGTGAGGCGGTCGCGGGCCACGTCGAGGCGGCCGTCCTCACCGTGGCTGAGGGCGAGCGCGACGTGGGCACGGGCCTGCCCGCCGAGGTAGCCGGCCTTCTCGGCGAGGCGCAGCGCACGTTCAGCGGCTTCGACGGCGGCAACCGGCCTGCCTCCCCCGGCGAGCGCCCACGCCGTCAGGACCGCCGCGTCGCACTGCCCGACCGGATCGCCGAGCCGGTCGAACAGGTTCGCGAGACGGGTCGCCTGCGTATGCATCCGGGCCATCGCCGTACCGCTGTGGTGCGCGGTGTTCCAGGTGGTGACCTCGATGAGGCCACGCAGCATGACGGCCTGGCCGCGCAGGTGGCCGGCGGCGGCGCAGGCGTCCGCGACGCGTTCGTTGGTGGCGAGCCAGTCGGTGTACATGCCGCGGATGTCGAAGTACTTCTCCAGGCACCCGGCGAGGTCGAAAGCCACCTCGACGCGGCCGATGGCGCAGGCCTGCGCGACGGCGGCCTGCAGCGCGGCCCGCTCGGCCTCGAACCAGTCCGCCGGTTCTGCTGTGGACAGCCCGGCGGCGTGCAGGTCGACCGGGACGCGCTCGGCGGTGCCGTGCATGAGGGCGTAGCAGGGGCCGTATACGCGGGCCCCGAACCGCTCCGCCAGCCACAGCCAGGCCCCGAACCCCCGGTCGAGCGCGGCACCGTCGTCGCTGTCGGCCAGCTCGCGGGCGAACAGGCGGACGAGGTCGTGAAAGCGGTACCGGCATTGGCCTGTCGCATCGGGAGCCGTCAGCGACAGCAGCTGTGCGTCGACGAGGGTTTCGAGGTGTGCCGACACCGCATCCGCCGATTCGCCTTCGCTGTCGCTCAACACCGCGGCGGCCAGCCAGGGAGCGAAGTCGGGCACGTCGAACGTCGCGAGCCGCCGCAGCAGCCTCCGCGGCTGTGGACCGAGACCTTCGTAGCTGAGTGCGAGCGACGCGCGGACTTCCAGGTCGCCGGTGACGAGCCGGTCGAGGCGGCGCCGTTCGTCACCGAGCAGACCGACGAGGTGCGCGAGTTGCCACGTCGGCCGCGCGGCGAGCCGCGCCCCGGCTATCCGTACGGCGAGCGGTAGCCACCCGCACTGCCGGACCAGCGCGGTCGCGTCGGCCGGGTGCGCACCGACCCGCTCCTCGTCGACGACCCGGCGCAGCAGCGTCACTGCCTCCTCCGGGGCGAACACGCCGAGGTCGAGCCAGTGCGCCCCGGCAAGGCCGGTCAGGCGGGAGCGGCTGGTGACCAGGACCGCGCAGCTGCTCGATCCGGGTAGTAACGGCCGCACCTGCTCGGCGCCGGCGGCATTGTCAAGCAACAGAAGAACCCGGCGTACGGCGAGACGGCTGCGGAACATCGCGCTGCGCTCGTCGACGTCGCGGGGAATCGCCTGGCTGTCGACGCCGAGGGCCCGCAGGAACCTGGCGAGCACGTCACCCGGCTCCTGCCCGCCGATGTCCATGTACAGCTGCCCGTCGGGGAACCGGCCGGCGACGCGGTGCGCGATTCGGACCGCGAGGGCGGTCTTGCCGATGCCACCCATTCCGGCGACCCCGACGACCTTGAGCCCGTCTCTGCCGCCGATGCTGTCGGACAGGCGGGAGTCGAGCTCGGCGAGCTGGCCGGCGCGGCCCGTGAAATCGTTGAGATCCGGTGGCAGCATTCGGGGCACCGCGACCGGCAGTGCGCCTGCGTGTGGGGGCTCGATGCTGGCATCGGCGCGCAGGATCGCGGTCGCGAGCCCGGCGATCTGCGGTCCGGGATCGAGACCCTCGGCGTCGGCCAGAGCCGCGCGGTAGGCGCGGTACGTCCGCAGCGCCTCGAGCTTTCGGCCGCTGTGGAACAACGCGTCCATCTGCCGCAGCCGCAGCCGTTCCCGCAGTGGATGCTTTGCGACGAGTGGCGCGAGGTCGGCCGCGACCCGCCCGGCGTGCCCGTTGCCGACCTCGAGGGCGGCGAGCTGCTCGACGGCGGACAGCCGCCGGTCGACGAGGGCGGCCCGGGTCGCCTCGACGAACGCCCCGGCGGCGTCGGCGAGCGGTTCGCCGCCCCACCCGGCGAGGGCCGCCTTGAACAACCGTCCGGCGGCCGGATCCCCGCGCGCGGCAGCTGTCTCGGCCTGCCGCAGCAGCGTCTCGAACCGCACGACGTCGACGTCCTCGGCCGGATCCGGCCCGGCGGGCGGTCCGGCCAGCCGATATCCGAACCGGTCACCGGTCACGGCATCGCCGGCTCCGATCTCGGCAAGGGCCCGGCGGATCGCGGCGACAGCGTTGTGGACCTGCGCACGTGCCGTCGACGGTGGCGCGCCGCCCCACAACGCGTCGATGATCGTGTCCTGCCCGACCGTGCGACCGGCGTCGAGGATCAGCAGCGCCAGCAGCCCGCGGGTCTGCGCCCGCGGCAGGACGAGCCTGCGCCCGCCGGCCTGCGCGCCGACGGATCCGAGCACGGTGAACCGCATGCCACCCCTCCTCGGCCGAAACCGATGACCGCCCCAGCGTGACACGGTCCGGCCAGCCGGGAGGTACCCCGGCGGCTACTGTGCGATGTCCGATCACCGACCTGCCAAGCAGCAATCCCAGCCTCTCCGGCCGCGCCCGAGGACGACTCCGGCCCTGAATGACGGCCGGCGCGCCGCACCCGGCCACACTTCGGTTGCTCAGCCGCCAGCCGGAGCGTTACGCCTCCAGGGCGTGGCGATCCCACCCTGCTAGGTCGGCGGCGGCCTCGTAGGTCGTGCGGAGGAACTCGGTGAGCACCGCGTCGGGGTCGGGCGCGTCGGCGACGGCCTCGTAAGGCAGCACACACTCTTGCAGCGCCTTGTCGTAGTAGGCAGCCGTGCGCTCGGCGTAGCCCGGCGGCTCCGGATAGGCGTACGCGTAGAAGGCGCCCTCTTCGCCGCCGCCGGGCCAGAAACCGAAGCTCGCCAGCTCGTGCGAATAACCCTCGCGCATGACCGACGGCGGGCAGTTGGGAGCGCCGCCCGGGTGCGGCGGGGCGATGCGACCGGAGAAACGGGTGTACGCGAGGTCCATCGCGCCCCAGAAGAAGTGGACGGGGCTGGCCTTGCCGACGAACTCGGAGCGGAAGCGCCCGAGGACCCGCTCGGCCCGCAGCAGCTGCCGCCAGAACAGGTGGGCGGCCTCCCCGTCGTACGTCTGGTGCTCGTGGTCGTCGGCGAAGGGGACCGCGTGCTCGACCTCATTGGGGACGGCGTGGATCCGCGGTTCGACGCCGAGCGCGGCCAGCGCCTCAAGGGTTTCACCGTAGAAGGTGGCGACCGACTTGGGCTCGAGGGCCACCTCACGCGAGCCGCCGTCGCTGGTGCGCACGTGCAGGCGGTGGTCGAGGAAGTCGAACTCGAGGTCGAACACGCCATCCCCGTGCGGCACGGCCGAGGTGGTGAGGCCGCGCGCGCTGGGATAGAGGGTGACGTGCCACCAGTGGTTGACCGGCGGCGCGTACGCCATGCGCACCTTGCCGACGATCTGCGTCCACATGTGCAAGGTGTCGCGGGTGTCGGCCCAGTCGGCGACACGCAAGCGGGGCCACGACCCGGTGCTGGTGTTTTCCATCGCTCTAGCCGATCGACCGGGCAGTATCGAGAATGATCGTGGGTTTCACATCAGTTCCTTTCGGCGAGTGTTCGGGTGTCGTCCTGATGCATCATGATCGGGACTCCTGGATCGTTACGACGACGCTGGACCAGGAAGACAGGTAACCGCCGGTCTTGGACGTGAGTGTCACCCGGCCGGGACATCGGCGCGGCAATACCCGTCTCCCCCCAGTGACCTGGTCAGGTGCCCAAACCGTCCAACAGCCAGTGGTAACGCAGCCGCCAACTGCGTTCCACAGCCCCCACCGCGGCGGCGGCACCGAGCGCGACGTTGACCCACACGGGCAGGTCGATCGGCGACTCGAAGCGCCCGAACCGCTCGACGATCGGCGGAGCCCCCAGGGTCGGCTCGAGCAGCTGCACCAGGTTGAGCCCGATGCCGACGACGAGCACCACCACGGAGAAGGCCGCGATCCAGCGGCTCAGGACCCGGTGCTCGCGGTCGAAGCGCAGCCGCCGGCCGATCGCCGACCGCGGATCGGGGAGCAACTGATATTCCTCACCCGCGGTCGTCACGTAATGGGCGCGTTTGAGACCCACCGTGGACATCGCGACCTGAATCGTGCCGCCGTCGACGGGGATGGCGGCCGGCATCCGCGACCGGGCATGGTGGCGGCCGTTGGCGTACAGGTGCACCATCCCGTCGTCGCCCGCTTCCTTGCCGGAGACGCGCACGTCCACGGCATAAACGGTCCGGGCCACCTGAAGCGAGAAGAGCTTGCGCCCGGTGAACAACTGCCACCAGCGGAATCTCTCCAGAGGGTGACCGTCGCCGGCCCGGACACGCTTCGCGGCCATGTGTTGCCTGAGCTCGTCGAACATCGCCGTCAGCTGCCCGGCTGGCGCGGCACGGCGCCGTTGTCGACGAATGTCGCCGCGACGTCCGGCGATTCGTCGGTGCCGCATGCGTACGTGGTGAGACCAACTCCGGCCAGCAGTACTGCGCCGGTGCGAGAGCGAGACATGACATTCCTTCGGGCTTGTGGAAGCGCTCGACGGCTACTCGGCGACTACGGTAAGCCGCCATCAGAAACCGTGTGCTCGCCACACAGTCAAGGTCGCGATCGCCGACTGAGATGATGTCGAGCTGCGCGGTGGACCGACCGAGGGGACGAGTCCGGCGTGGACGTGGTGTTCCACGTCGCCGGGCCCTTGCTCGACACCGAGTTCACCGGTACGGACCGGCCGGTACGCGCGGCCGGTACGCGCGGCCGGTACGCGCGGCCGCTTCGGCTCGTCGCCGTGCAGATCGCGGTGCCGGCCGACCTGGAGAACCGGCCGCCGGAGGAGGTGCTGCCGATGCTCGCCGACCATCTCGTCGAGGCCACCGAGCTGGCGGCCGCGACCCTGGCGAAACGCAAGAACGCGCTGCCCGTCCGGCTGGCGGTCGACGTCGCCCGGACGGCGCGGAGGTGGCCCGCACCTGACGGCGGGCTGCCCACCGATCAGGTCCACAGAGCACGGGGTCGGACAAGATGGGCAAGGTCGACCGCAGGCGGGTGCTGGTCGCCGGCATCGCGGCCGCAGTGACGGTGTCAGGGTGACGGTCGGGGTCTTGCGGGCAGCGGCCCGGCAGCGATTCAGGATCTCGATGCGGGCGGGGCTTTCGAGGTGGCCGAGGCGCTGGGACCCGGGTCGATCGAGATCATGACCTGCGTCGGGGTGGAGAGGTTGCCGGCGCCGTCGAAGGCGCGAACGCTGACGAAGTGTGTCCCGAAGCCGAGCCGGACCAATGCCGTGGTGCCGCCGACCCGGCTGACGACCGCGCCGTCCAGCGCGATCTCGTAGCCGGCGACGAACTGGTCGTCCTGGGGCGCGTCCCACCGGGCGGTGAAATAGCCGCCGCTCGGGCTGACGAGTCTGAGGTTCGTCGCCGGGCCGGGCGGGGTGACGTCCGGTGAGGTGCCCAGGCCCAGGGTCGCGAAGGGGGAACGGTTGCCGGCCGCGTCGACCGCCCGTACTCCGAAGGTCATCACCATCGGCGGTGGGATCGGCATGCTGTGGCTGGTGGTGGTCACCGTAGCGGTCGGGCCCGAGCTGGTGCCGGTGTAGATCTCGTATCCGACGACGCCGGTGTCGTCAGTCGACGCATCCCAGCGCAGGGTGAAGGTGTTGCCCTGCGTGTCACTGCGGAAGTTGGCCGGTGTGCTGGGCGGCTGGGCGTCGCGGGCGGCCAGATCGCCGGCACACGACCCGCCGTTGAGCAGGCACGACTGCGGCACGCCCGGACCGGAGGCGATCCAGCCGAAGGACGTCGACGCGCCCGGGTCGAGACTCGCGTTCCACGAAGCGCCGGTGATGACGTAGTGCGTACCGGTCCGGGTCACCACGGCGTTCCAGCTGTGGTCGAGCGTGGTGCCGTCCAGCAGGTCGAACTCCACCCGCCAGGCCGCCATGCGGTCCACGCCGTCGTTGGTCACCGTCATCCTGCCCACATAGCCGGTGGGCCAGGCGCTCTCCTTCAGGAACACAGCGGTCGCGGCCTGGGCCGGTCCCGGAGTGAGCATGATCGTCGTCAGTCCGGCCACCAGCGCGGCCAGGACCGCGGACACGCGCGACCTGAATCGACTCATGTCGATGAACGCTACATGCTGGATTCGATTGCGGACGCAGCGTGTCAGGATGCGGAATGCGCTGGCGATCATCTTCGCCGCGCTCGCGAAGGTGCGCAAGTCCGCCCTGCGGTAAGCCCGCCGGGACACGGTGGCGTCGCCACACCGATCGGCGTAGCTTAATCGGTTAAGAATCGATGATTCTCGATTCAGTGACCTTTGGAGGCTTCGCGTGCGCTACATCCGTTCCCCGCATCGGCAGGCGATCGCGGCCGCGGCGACCGTCGCCGTGGCCGCGGGTGTCGTGCTGACGACCACTCTCGCCGCGCACGCCGCTACCGGATGCCGCGCCACCTATACGGTGACGAGCCAGTGGCAGGGCGGCTTCGGCGCCCGCGTCGACCTCACCAACCTCGGCGACCCGGTCACGAGCTGGCGGCTGACCTGGTCGTTCGGCGCCGGGCAGACGGTCACGACGCTCTGGAACGGCGTTGTGGCCCAGTCCGGCGCGCAGGTCACCGTCACCAACGCCGGCTGGAACGGCGCCCTCGGCACCGGTGGCTCCGTCTCCGTCGGTTTCAACGGCTCGTTCAGTGGCGGAAACCCGGCGCCGGCGGACTTCGCGCTCAACGGGGTCACGTGCAACGGCGGCACGACGCCGACCAGCACCGCACCGTCCGGCCCGCCCCCGGCCAGTGTTCTCGACCAGGTCGCCACGCCGAGCCGGGTGAGCACGGCCGGAGCCGCAGTGCAGTACACCTGGCCCGGCACGTACTTCGAGGGACGGTTCCGCGGTACAGGCGTCGGCCTGGTCCTCAACGACTCCAGCAACGACTACGTCGTGCAGGTCGACGGTACGACGGTCGCGACCCTCGTGACGCCGGGCAACACCACTCACTGGGTCCGCAATCTTGCCGCCGGGGATCACACCGTGCGGCTGGCGAAGCGTACGGAAAGCCCCTGGGGTGTGGGGGTGTTCGGCGGCCTGGTCGCCGACACCGGCGGCGCGATCCTGGCCGAACCGGCCGCGCGCACCCGGCAGATCGAATTCATCGGCGACTCGTGGACCGCCGGCTACGGCGACATGTCGACCTCCCGCGACTGCAACAGCACCGGCGGCGTCAACCGCAACACCAACGCCGACGTCTCCTTCGGCGCGCTCACCGCCAAGGGCCTGAACGCCGACTACCAGATCACCGCCTGGTCCGGCCTCGGCATGGTGCGCAACTACGGCGGCCAGAATGCCGGCTACGACTTCCGCACCTACTACGAAACCGACCTGCAGGCGCTGTACAACAGCCAGACCTGGCCGGTGCCGAGCACCTGGCGGCCGCAGGTGGTCGTGATCGGCCTCGGCATCAACGACTTCTCCACGGCCCTCACCTCCGGCGAGCGGTGGACCAGCGTCGACCAGCTGGCCGCCGACTACCGCACCGCGTACCTCGCCTTCATCGCCAAGCTGCGGACCCGGTACGGGACCGGCACTCAGATCGTGCTCACCTACCCGGACCTCTCCTACCAGACCACCGCGTTCGCCACCTCGATCCAGCAGATCGTCAAGAACCGCAACGACGCCGGTGACGCCCGGGTGTCGGCGCTGTACTACGACAACACGGCCCTCGGACTCGACCTGCTCGGCTGCGACTGGCACCCGTCCCAGCGCGACCACCGGATCCTCGCCGACGCCGTCACGAAGCACGTCGCCACGCTGCCGTCGACCTGGTAGGCGTTCTTGCAGATCCTCGGCGGGCGGTCTCCCGGGCCGCCCGCCCGATGGAGCGCGAAGCCGCCCCTGCCGGCAGACGCTTGCTTCTCGATCGGCGGGTGTGACACCGCGCGGTAGGTTGGGCCTGGCCGGAGAGGGGAACGGGCGTGTGGGTTGAGCGGCGGGCACGGCAGGCATGGCATGCCGCCGTCCTGACGCTCGTGCTGGGTGCCGCCTGGATCGCCGTGCTCGGTGTGGGCCGTGGCGAGTGGTCCTCGGCGGGTGAGTCCCGCCCGGCGGCGGTAACCGCGGTGCCGCCCTCGTTCACCCCGGTGCTGCCGGAAGCCCGCCCCATCGGCAAGCCGCTGCGCAGCGCGCTGTTGCTGCTCATCGCCGTGGTCGCTGTCCTGTTCGGTGCTCGGCGACGGGTCACGTGGCCCGCCGCCGCCGGGACGGCGTCGACCGCGACGACCTCGACGCTCCTGCACGCGATAAGAGGCCGGGCACCGCCACGCCTGCCGGCGTAGCTGTCCCTGTTCTTTCACCCGCGGTGGCGCCCGATGGCAGCCGCGCGGGCCTTCCTGCGTTGAGGAGCATCCGAAATGTCGCGCGCCATTGTCGTGCGCGCGGTTCTGGCCCTGGTCGTGTTGGCGGTGTCGGGGTGGCTTCTGGCCACCCGGCCGCCCCGGCTCGGGCTGGACCTGCGCGGTGGAACCCAGATAGTTCTCGAAACCCGTGACGGCGAGTTCGCCCAGGCGAACGCCGCCACCACCGACGAGGCACTCGAAGTGCTACGTCGCCGCGTCGACGAGCTCGGCGTGGCAGAGCCGACCCTGGCCCGCTCCGGTGAGCGGCGCATCATCGTCGAACTGCCGGGCGTGACCGAACCGGCCGAGGCGGTCCGGGTCATCGGCCGTACCGCTCAACTGAGCTTCCGGCCGGTTCTGGGCGCCGGGCCCGAGCCGTCGGCCTCGGCGACTCCGTCCGCCCCGGCGCCGGCACCGTCCGCCTCGTCGCCGGCAACGTCCGCCTCGTCGCCGGCAACGTCCGCCTCGTCGCCGGCAATGTCCGCCTCGTCGCCGGCAATGTCCGCGGAGATCGTGCTCCCGTCCGAGGACGGGCAGCCACTGCGGCTGGGACCGGCCTCACTCTCCGGTCAACAGGTCGACGGCGCCACCGCGACCCTCAGCGAGTTCGGTGAGTGGCACGTCAACCTCGACTTCCGCGGCAACGGCGGTGAGGCATGGCGAAAGCTGACCGGTGTGGCCGCCTGTGCACCGCCCGGCGACCCGGCCCGGCGGGTGGCGGTCGTGCTCGACCAGGAAGTGATCTCCTCGCCTCAGGTGAACGAGGACATCGCCTGCGACGTCGGCATCAGCGGCGGCCGCACCCAGATCACCGGATCGTTCACCGAGGCCGAGGCGAAGGACCTGGCGCTGCTCGTCCGCGCCGGTGGTCTGCCGGTCCCGGTCGAGATCATCGAGCAGCGTACGGTCGGCCCGAGCCTGGGCCAGGCCGCGATCGACGCCTCGGCGCTGGCCGCCGTCATCGGGATGATCGCCACGATCCTGTTCATCACCGCCGTGTACCGGCTCGTCGGCGGTGTCGCCGCCATCGCGCTGATCTGCTACGGCGTCATCTCCTATGCGGCGCTGCTGGCCATCGGCGCCACCCTGACGCTGCCGGGACTGGCCGGGTTCGTCCTCGCGATCGGCATGGCTCTCGACGCCAACGTGCTGATCTTCGAACGAGCCCGGGAGGAGTACGCCGCCGGCGGGCCCCGGCGCAGCCTGCGTACCGCCCTGCGGTCCGGGTTCGCGAACGCCTGGTCGGCGATCGCCGACTCCAACATCACCACCCTGCTCGCGGCCGGACTGCTGTTCTTCTTCGCCTCCGGCCCGGTACGCGGGTTCGGCATCACACTGTCCATCGGCGTCGTGGCGTCGATGTTCACCGCGCTGGTACTCACCCGGGTGCTGGCATCGCCACTGGTCGGCACCCGCTGGCTGACACGCCGACCGGGTTGGAGCGGCCTGGCCGGCATCGGCTGGGTGCGCCGCAAGCTGGAGGCCCGCGACCCCGACATCATGGGGCGCCGGCGCCTCTGGCTGGGCGTCTCGGTGGCCGCCACCATATTGGCGTTGGCCGGTATCGGTGTGCGAGGACTGGAACTGGGCGTGGAGTTCACCGGAGGCCGACTGGTCGAGTACGCCGCGACCAGACCCTTGTCGGCCGATGACGCCCGCACCGCGGTGACGTCGGCCGGCCTGGACCGGGCAGTGGTCACCACGTCCGGCGATGGCAACATCAGCGTCCGCGCCGGCAGCTTCGACGAGGCCACCGAAGCCGGCGTACGCTCCGCGCTGACCCAGGCAGGCGGCGGTGACATGCAACGGCTGCGAGACGAGAGGATCGGCCCCACCCTCGGCGCCGAACTACGCCGCAACGCCCTCATCGCACTCGCCGTCGCCCTCGCCGCCCAGTTGGCCTACCTGGCCCTGCGGTTCCGCTGGCAGTGGGCCACCGCGGCCGTGCTGGCGATGTTCCACGACGTGCTCGTGCTGGTCGGCGTGTTCGCCTGGCTGGGCAGGCCGGTCGACGGTGTCTTCCTGGCCGCCCTGCTCACCGTGATCGGATACTCGGTCAACGATTCGGTCGTCACCTTCGACCGCATCCGGGAACTGGTCAGGGCCGGAGACAACCGCCGTACCCCGTTCGCCCGCCTGGCCAACACCGGCTGCCTGCAGACCGTGCCGCGTACGGTGAACACCGGCCTGGGCGCGATCTTCATCCTCACCGCGCTTGTCGCGCTAGGCGGGGACTCGCTGGTGGACTTCGCCATGGCGCTGCTCATCGGCATCGGTGTCGGCACGTACTCGTCGGTTTTCCTCGCCACCCCGTTGGCGGTCGTGTTCGAGTCGGGCCACGGTGGTCTCGTCACTCGGCACGGACGGCACGCGCCCCGGGCGACAGCGGACCTCGCGACACCAGGACGTTCGTGAGGGCGGCCCCCGCCCCGGCGTACTGCCGGGGCGGGGGCCCACCAGACACGGGCACTGCCCGTCGTTGATTTAAGGCGGCCCGCTCCGCCGTCGCTGCGCTGCGCATCGCGGCCGCCCAGAACCCCGACGACCAGCAACTGATGAACCTGATCGGCGAGTTGTCCATGCGCAGCGAGCCCTTCCGGACCATGTGGGCCGCTCAGGATGTCTACGTGCACCGCCACGGCACCAAACGTCTGCGCCACCCCGCCGTCGGCGAGCTGGATCTGGCCTTCGAGGCGCTCGAGTTGCCCGGTGACGACGGGCTGACCGTCATGACGTACTCCGCCGAGCCGGGGACCCCGTCCGGCGACGGCCTCGAGTTGCTCGCCACCTGGGCGGCGACGCAGGCAACCGCAACGGCCCAAGCCGGCGAATGACGGCACGGTACAGGGGTCCCTGGCAGGGTCTCCCACGGCCCTTATACTTTCATTATCGTCGATGCGTTGGCCGACAAATCGCAGTTCGAGCCCCTTCGACGAGAGGTACCGCCATGCGCACTCCCCATCCGGACTCCACACAGCCCGGCGTACACGGCAAGCGGAGACTCCGGTCCGGCGCCGCGGCAACGCTGTCGCTCGGTCTGGTGATGACGCTCGGTGCATATACCCGCGATGACCTGACTCTGACCGCCGGGGCTTCGGCCATGGCGCCCGGCACCCTGTCGCCGGTGGCGCTGACGGTGGCGGGAGGTGTCGATCCCGGTGCTGCCGCCGGCCGGTCGCTGAACCTGCGCGCGGGCTGGTCCGCCGAGGTCTGGGCGAACGTCCCCGGTGCGCGGCGCCTGGCCTGGGCACCGGACGGCCGCCTGCTCGTCTCGACCGGCGCCGCCGGATCGATCGTGGCGCTCACCCCGGCGCTCGGCGGCCGGGGCCCGGCCGTCACGACCCTGGCCGGCGGGCTCAACCACCCGCAGGGGCTCGCCTTCGCCAAGCAGCGCGGCCGGCACATCCTCGTGGCCGGCGACCGCAGCCGGATCGTCGCGTGGGACTATGCAGACGGCACCGTGTCCAACCAGCGGGCGGTCGTCGACGGGCTGCCCACCGGCGGACACGACCGCATCACCCCGGTGGTCCGCGGCGACCAGATCCTCTACAACGTCGGGTCGCGAACCAACGACGACCCGATCGACCGCACGTCCACGCCGCAGCGGGCAACGGTCGCCCAGGTCAAGCTGGACGGCACCGGCAACCGGACCGTCGCCACCGGTGTCCGCAACGGCTCGGGCCTGTCCTTCGCCCCCGACGGCACCCTGTTCGCCGCGATCAACCAGGCCGACAACCAGCCCTATCCGTTCCGCGACGACACCGGGCAGTACGGGCTGCAGGTCCCGGCGTACATCAACGAGAACCCGGTCGATCAGATCGCGCGGATCACGAAGGGCACCGAGCTGGGCTGGCCCTACTGCGTGCCGGACACCACCGGGCGACCCGACCTCACCAACCTGGGGTACGTCGCCCAGCCGCTCAGGAACCCGGACGGCACGGTGCTCGACTGCGCGGATGTCGACCGCACCGCCCTCGGCCTGCCCGCGCACAGCGCCGTCCTCGGCTTCGCCTTCACCCACGGCTCCACGCTGCCGAAGTCCCTGAGCCGCGGCGCCCTGATCACCGTGCACGGATCGTGGAACCGTACCCCGCCCCGCGAACCGTCCGTCTCCTACAGCGCCTGGGACAATCGCAAACGCACCCTCACCCCGCCCCAGCCGCTCGTGACCGGCTTCCAGAACGCCGACGGCACCCGCTGGGGTCGCAGCGTCGATGCGATCCCCGGCCCGGACGGCGCGCTCTACGTGACCGACGACGCGGCGGGCCTGGTCTACCGCCTGACCCCCGCACGCTGAACCGCAGGCCGCGTCCGGAGCCCGGCGTGACGCCGGGCTCACGGAAACGGCCGCCACGACCGGCACACGTGCCGTTCATCAAGGCCTCGGCCGGCTCAGCTCAAACCGACCCGCACCCAGCCAACATCCCGATGATCTCGACGCGTACCGCGAAAGACCAGCTCACACTGTGTGCGACTGGTTTGGCACGGTACACCCTGGGATGGCTACCACGGGCTCGGGTCCTCCCTTCTCGACTCTCCACCCTGCCGCTCCCTGGCCGGATCCGGCTCCAGTGGTTGGCGAGCCGACGGGCGGTCGACAACGCGTAGTAGCAGCCAGAGCGCGACTGCGATCGCCAGTGCGAGGACTCCGATAAGCATGATCCGGTGGAAGATGACACCCATGTCGCTCTGTGGCGCCTGGGAACGCTCGAACCTTTCAGCATCACCGCGAAAAAGAAGATCGGCGGTGCCCGCATCGCGCTCAGCGGATTTGTAATACAGATAGGGGGAGCTGACGACCAGCAGGATGACTCCGATGGCACCCGAGAAAGAGCAGGCAATGGCGAGGATCAGTGTGATCCCGGCGGCGACTTTCCGGCAGGCTCGCGTCAGGAGGGTCGCCGCTTTTCGCGACGCGGAGCTCGCAACATTCGGCATTTCGCACGCCTTGTCGTGGCATCGGTTTCTTAAAGGGTAAGTCCGCCTGAGGCATCGTTCAATCTCGGTCCGGCTGCGCCGGCGCCGGCTGTTCGTCCTCATCGCGGCCGTCATCGCCGCCGCCGGGCTCGCCGTACTCGCGTTCGCGCCACCCGAGCGCAGCTCGATCCCGGGCGCGGCCGGCGGTCAGTTCGCTTTGCAGTACGAGCACGGCTCCACCGATCGCCGCCGCGTCGGATCCGCTGACCGATGGCACGACACGCACCGGGTGCGCCCGGCGGGCGAAGGTGCGGCGGTCCACCTCCTGCTGGATCAGTGTTTGGTAGATCGAGCCGGCCACGGTGAAGCTGGGTCCGGCAAGCACGATCAGGTCCAGATCGAAGAGGCTGGTGATCGTGACGGCGGCGCAGCCCAGATATCGCGCTGACTGCTCGATGAGGTGTCGCGCCTGTGTGTTGCCGGCGTTCGCGGCGGCGGCGATGCGTGCGAACTCGGTGAGGAAGTCTGTTCCGGCCGGGTCGAGTACCAGTTGATCGGCGAGCTCGGGCGTGGCCAGCGCCTGGCGGACCACGGCGGCCGGACCGGCATAGTTCTCCAGACAGCCGCGGTTGCCGCACGGACACTCGTCGCCGTGGACGTCGATGGAGATGTGGCCGATCTCCACGCTGTTCGAGGAACTGCCGCGATACACCTCGCCGGCCACGACGACCCCACCACCGATGCCGGTGGCCATGTAGATGCAGCCGTACGTGCTGCGCGGCTCGACCGTGCCGATCCAGTATTCGCCGATCGCGGCCGCGGCGGCGTCGTTGTCCAGCAGGACGGGCATGCCGAGGATCTCGGAGAGGCGGGGTGCGACCGGATAGTCGAACCACTCGCCGGTCGGTTGCGGGGTCAACAGCAGGCCGGCGTGCCGGTCCTGAGGGCCGTAGCTCACCAGGCCGGCCCCGAGCACCCGGTCGCGGTCGACGGCCGCCGCGTCAAGGAGCGCGTTCACCTGTGCGGCCAGGAACGGCAGCGCCTGCTCCGGCGGCATCTGGGCGGTGCCGCGGAACGAGGTCCTGGCCACCTGGCGCCCGGCCAGGTCGACGACCACGATGACGCAGGCGTTGCGTTCGAGCTGCACACCGACGCTGTAACGGGCGAGCGGGTTGAGCTGCAGCAGCGTGGGCGGCTTGCCGCCGGTCGACGCGCCGCGCCCGGCCTCGACGACCAGGCCGTCGGTCATCAGGTCCCGGACAACCTCGGAGATCGTCGGCGGTGTCAGCCCCGAGGAGGCCGCGAGTTCGATCCGGCTGATCGTGCGGGCCGCCCTGATCAGGTCGAGCACCACCCCGCGGGTTTTCAGCCTGCTGCCCCAGACCGGGCTCGTCGCCATGCAACCTCCTCGGCAGCGGTGCATCGACTTTCATCAGTCAGCTTACTTTGTGCCCGCAGCGGTGGCCGTACGCATTCAGGCCGGCGAGGTCTTGCCGGGTTTGCCAGCACATTGACTTTGGTAAATAGCCTTAATAAGCTTGTGGGAGCGCTCCCAAAATGATCACCTCTGAACACCCAGGAGATCAGATGATGAGATTTCGTCCTCCCTTGCTGGCCTCCGGCGCCGCCATGGCACTCGTGGCCGGCGCCGTATCCGCGGCCACGATGCCGGCCGCGGCGGCGGCCACCGGATGCTCGGTCACCTACACGGTGCAGAGCCAGTGGTCCGGCGGGTTCACCGCGAGCGTCGGCATCAGGAACCTGGGGTCGGCCGTCACCAGCTGGACACTGGCCTTCGACCTCCCGAGCACCGCCCAGAAGGTCAACCAGGGCTGGAGCGCCACCTGGGCGCAGTCCGGCACCCGCGTCACGGCGGCAAGCTTGAGCTGGAACGGGCAGCTCGGCACGGGGGCGTCCACGTCGATCGGCTTCAACGGCGCGTGGAGCGGCACCAACCCGGTCCCGGCCTCCTTCTCCCTCAACGGCGTCGCGTGTACCGGCTCTGTGGTCCCGCCGACGTCGGATCCGACCTCCGCCCCGCCGAGCACGCCGCCGGACAGCGGACCCGCCCCGAAGCTCAAGGTCTCAGGCAACAAGATCGTCACCGCGGACGGCCGGGCGTACCGGCTGCTCGGCGTGAACCGATCGAGCGGCGAGTTCGCCTGCGTGCAGGGCAAGGGACTCTGGGACTCCGGCCCGGTCGACCAGGCGTCCGTCGACGCGATGAAGACCTGGAACATCCGTACCGTTCGTATTCCGCTCAATGAAGAGTGCTGGCTGGGCGTCAACGGCACACCCAGCGGCACCACCTACCAGCAGGGCGTCAAGGACTACGTGAACCTGCTCGTCGCCAACGGCATCAACGTGATCCTGGACCTGCACTGGACCTGGGGCGCCTACACCACCGGGCCGGACTGGCACTGCACGGACGAACACGCCACCTGCCAGAAGCCGGCGCCCGACGCGCGCTACGCCCCGCAGTTCTGGACCGGCGTGGCCACTGCCTTCAAGGGCAACGACGCGGTCGTCTTCGACCTGTTCAACGAGCCGTACCCGGAGATCGCCAGCGATTGGAACAAGACCCTGGGTTGGCAATGCCTGCGCGACGGCGGCACCTGCACCGGCATCCCCTACGAGGTGGCCGGCATGCAGGACCTGGTCGACGCTGTCCGTGCCACCGGCGCCACGAACATGCTGATGGTCGGCGGCCTCGAGTGGACCAACGACCTGCAACAGTGGCTGGCGTACAAGCCGGTCGACCCGCTGAACAACATCGCCGCGTCGTGGCACGCGTACAGTTTCAACGCCTGCGCCAACGAAACCTGTTGGGACAGCCAGATCGCCCCCCTCGCGCAGCAGATTCCCGTGGTCCTCGGTGAGTTCGGCCAGGACAACTGCGCCTTCGACTACATGCAACGGCTGGTCACCTGGGCCGACGCGCACGACATGGGATACCTGGCCTGGACCTGGAACCCGTGGGGCTGCACCACCGGCGCCGTACTCATCAAAGACTGGTCCGGCACACCGGAACCCGGCGTCGGTGAAGGCTTCAAAGCCCACCTACTGACCCAGACCCCGTACGTCTAGCAATCCTTCCGGCCGGTTCCGCGAACGCGGGACCGGCCGGAAGCCCTTCACCATCGTGGGACCCGCGAGAGCCGGCCCGTCAGCGCCCGGCGACGTTGGCCAAGCCGTCGATCTGATCGGCAGCCACACGTAGTCAGCGATCGCGGTGTTCTCTCCCAGCCCGGCGGCCATCGCCGCGCGGCTGCCGCCGTCGCCGTCCTGCGGCGAGGACTCCCCCGCCCTGCGCCATCCCGGCCACCACGTCGTAGACGTTGGCAACCGCAGGGTCCGGGAACTGCACGACAGTAACCGGGTTGAAGGCCTTGGCCCTCGGCACCTGTCCGCGACCAAGGCGATTCTGGAGAGCAAGGACGCCTCCGACATCCAGGATGCGATCAACCGCTACACCGTGATCAAAGCGCTGGACACGGACCAGCGCACGCTCGATCTTCGGGGTTTCGCACCGTCGTCGATCACCGAGGCGTTGGTCCTGTGCGACGAGGACCATTACGCGGTGAATACGCTCGCCGATCCGCAGCGGGTGTCACTGCGTGCCCTGAAAGCAGCGGTTCTTGACGGCGGACGACTGGCGGTCACCCCGCCGCCGGTCTCGTGGGCAGCAGTCGCACTGCGCTGAGGACTGTGGAAAACGTGTTCTGTCATCGTCGACTATCCTGTGCGACACACAGCGTGATCGGAGAGGTATCGCCCGTGGCAAGGAAGTCGGCGCCGGTCAACGCCAGCAGGACCACTATCAAGGACGTCGCGGCGCGAGCCGGGGTCTCCCCCGCCACCGTGTCCCGGGTGCTGCTGGAGAACTATCCGGTCGCGGCAGCCACCCGCACGAAGGTGCTGCGGGCGATGCGCGAGCTGGACTACGTGGTCAACGCGCAGGCGCGGGCGCTGTCCGGCACGTCGACGAAAAACGTCGCGTTCCTGGTCGACGACGTCACGGGGGCGTTCTACGCCTACATCGCCCGTGGCGTGATGCACCAGGCCAAGGACGAGGGCCGGCTGTGCATCGTGTGCAACACCGACGCGGACTGGGATCAGATCGTGCGGTTCATCGACCTGATGCGTCAGCAGGCTGCCGACGCCGTCATCCTGGTCGGCGGGGCCCGGGACAACGAGGCTCACGAGCAGCGGCTGATCCACTATGCGCACGCCCTCGACCGGTCCGGTTCCCGCCTGGTGCTGGTCGGCCGGCCGCCGCTGGCCGACCCGACCGCTCCCGCAACGGTCGTCGAGTACGACAACGTGGGCGGCGCCTACGCCATCACCGGGCATCTCCTGGCCGCCGGGCACCGCAGGATCGCGTTCGTCGGGCAGGTGCCCGGTCTGGTCACCAGCACGCAGCGGGTGACCGGGTTCCACAACGCCCACCGGGCGATGGGCGTCGAACCCGACCCGAAGCTGATCGTCTCCGGCGACCACAGTCGCACGTTCGGTCATCAGGCCACCCGCAAGCTACTGGCCGAGGGTGCCGAGTTCACCGCGGTCCTGGCCGCCACCGACGTGGTGGCGGCCGGCGTGTTGCAGGCGTTGCGTGAGGCGGGCAAGCGGGTGCCCGAGGATGTGGCAGTCGCCGGTTACGACGACATACCGCTGGCCGCTGATCTGTTCCCGGCGCTCACCACGGTGCACGTACCGCAGGAGGAGTTGGGCCGGGCGGCGGTCCGGCTCGCGCTCGGCCGCGGTGTGAACGCCGGGCCGCAGCACGTGATGCTGGGCACCCACGTGGTGGTCCGCGACTCGGCGCCGCCGCCCGGCCATACTGCAGTGGCTATTTCGCGTACATGAGGGTGCCGAATCCGAGCTGGTCGAAGCCGCCGCTGTTGGATCCGTAGTCGCCACCGCCGCCTTCGGGCCGGCCGAGTCCGGCGATGGCCGCGATGTTCGGCACGGACCGGCGCAGCCGCCCGTAGTAGTGGTAGTAGAGCTGGTCCCAGACCGGGCGGATCTGACCGCGGCCGGCGGCCGAGATGACAGTCTGGGTGGCGGTGGCGCAGTTCTGCCCGGTTCCCCAGGTGTAGGTGGTGAACGGGACTTCGTTGCCGAGGTTGTACCGGGCGACGTATTCGGCGGCGCGCATGAATCGGGTGTTGTCGTAGCTGTACAGGTCGTCGCCCTGGTTCCAGGCCATCTCGCAGATCGCGCCCATCTGGCCCATGCCCATCAGGCTGTGGCCCTGGTCGCGGCCGGACTCCTGCCATTGGGCGAGACCCTGGCTCGCGTAGACGAACGGCACGGCGCGGCTGATGGATCCGTTGCCGGGGCCGTTCTTGAAGTAGTTGACGGCCTGGTCGTATTTGGCGGTGTCGTCGCAGAGGATCCCGATCGCCATGATCGACGCCATGGTGCACAGGTCCCAGTTGGCCCAGTAGTTGCTGATGCAGGCGTCGTTGTGGTTGGTCAGGAAGTCGTTGTTCACCGGGTAGAAGACGCCGAGCATCATCCGCTGGAAGCGCGCCAGGTCGAAGCCGCTGTATCCGCGCATCAGCTCGGCGGCGTTGGCGAACTGCCAGCCGTAGATGCCGGCGGCCAGGAAGCGGTCGGCGTTGCCGGTGACCGTGGTCAGGGTGGCCGACCACGCGTTGAGGATGTCGCGGGCGCAGTCGGCGGCGGCGGTGTCGCCGGAGATCCGCCAGCGCAGGGCGTTCTGGTAGGCGGCGTGGATGTCGTTGTAGAGGATGCCGTAGTTCTGTCCGGTGCCGCCGCGGATGATCGTGGCCTGCGGGTTGGCGACCCAGGTCGGCCGGGCGTGCGCGTTGGCGATCAGCCGGTTCCAGCCCGACAGCCAGGGGTCCTGGCCGGCGCCGACACGCACGCGGGCCCGGTTGAGGTCGCCGGCACTGTGCAGCATGCCGGGATGGGTGAAGGTGGCCGGGGCCGCGGCGGCCGGCCGGATGACGGGTGTGACAGCGGTGCCGGCGAGCGCGGCGCCTGCCGCCGTCAGCAGACCACGACGACTGAAGCGGGGGTGGTGACCGTTGCTCATGATCACTCTCCAGATCTGATCGGCGCCCGGGACCGGCGAAGGGGGATGACTCGGTCACCGGACGGTTCTGCAGGAAGTAGAGAACGTTATCTGCGCAACATAGGCGTAACATTGATGAGCGTCAAGGAAACAAGGGCAACCCCACCACGACAGGCACATTGACGCGCGCTCGCCGGATTTCTAGGATAGAGAACGGTTTCTATCGCCGCTGCTGAGCTGGAGGACAACAACCGTGGTGCAACGCCCAGTGGCACTCTTCGCGATGCGTTCCCGGCACATGGCCGAAGTGTTCACTCCCGACGTGCTGGAGCAGATCTGCCGCCTCACCCGGGTCGACCCCCGCCTGGTCGCCGAACGCTTCAACACCCCCGCGATCAGCCGCGTCCTGGCCGAGGCCGAGGTGCTCATCACTGGCTGGGGCTGCCCACCGCTGGACGCCGTCACCCTGGCCGCCGCACCCCGGCTGCGTGTGGTGCTGCACGCCGCGGGCACCGTCAAGGCGCACATCACCCAGGCATGCTGGGACCGTGGCCTGCTGGTCTCCTCCGCCGCCGCCGCCAACGCGATCCCGGTCGCCGAGTACGCCCTCGCTGCCATCCTGTTCGCCGGTAAGGGCGTCTTCACGCTGCGCGAACGCTACCGCGACGACCGGGTGTTCACCCCGGCCGCGATGGTCCCCGGCGTCGGCAACTTCGGCCGGCGCGTCGGCATCATCGGCGCCTCCCGCACCGGCCGCCGGGTGCTGGAGCTGCTGCGCCCCTTCGACCTCGACGTGCACCTGGCCGACCCGTACGTCACCGAGGCCGAAGCCGCCGGCCTGGGCGCGACCCTGCTGCCCCTGGACGACCTGTTGCGCCGGTGCGCCGTGGTCAGCGTGCACGCGCCCGCCATCCCGGAGACGCACGGCATGCTCAGTGCCGAACGGATCGCCCTGCTCCCCGACGGCGCGGTTCTGATCAACACGGCCCGCGGCGAGATCGTCGACACCGCCGCCCTGACCGCCGAGGTCACCACCGGACGGATCAGCACGGTCCTCGACGTCACCCACCCCGAACCGGTGCCACCCACGTCACCGTTGTTCGACCTGCCCGGTGTCTTCCTCACCCCGCACGTCAGCGGCTCCCACGGCAACGAGATCCACCGCCTCGGTCAGTGCGTGCTCGACGAGCTCAGCCGGTTCGTCGCCGGCCGGCCCCTCGCCCATCGCATCCACGAGAACGAGCTCGCCCGCAGCGCCTGACAAGGAGAATGGCCTGGTCCGTCAACGGACCAGGCCATTCTCCGCGGACTTTCTACTTGAGGCTGCCGAGGGTGATGCCGGAGCGCCAGTAGCGCTGCATGGAGAGCATCAGCGCCACCATCGGAATCAGGGAGACCAGCGCGCCGGCCTCCACCAGGCTGGTCAGGTCGAGGGAGTTCTCCACCTTGACGTTGAGCCAGGAGTAGAGGCCGATCATCGCCGTCCACTTCTCCTCACCGCGCAGGAACACCAGCGGGAAGTAGAAGGCGTTCCACGAGCCGATGAAGCCGAGCAGGAAGATGGTGGCCGCGCCGGTGCTCATCAGCCGGACACCGATCTGGAAGAAGATCCGGTACTCGCCGGCACCGTCGATGCGGGCGGCCTCCAGCAGCTCCGGCGGGATGGCACCTTCGGCGTACACCTTGGCCAGATAGACCGACAGCGGGGCGAAGAACCCGGGCAGGATCACCGCCCACGGCGTGTCGACCAGGCCGAGGTCGGTGAAGAGCAGGAACGACGGGATGGTCAGCAGGGCACCGGGCACCAGGAAGGAGCCGATGATGCAGGCCATCAGCACGCCGCGGCCGGGGAACCTGTACATGGCCAGGCCGTATCCGCAGGCGACACAGATGAGCGTCATGCCGACGGTGCTGGTCAGCCCGTACCAGAGGCTGTTGCCCATCCAGCGCAGGAAGATCCCGTCGTTGTGGGTGAACAGCATCGTCAAGTTGTCCCACAGCCGGAAATCGGCGAACCACAGGCCATTGGTGTTGTAGAGATCGTGCTGGGACTTCGTCGACGACACCAGCAGGAACCACATCGGGGCCAGCGAGTAGGCGGTGAACAGCGTGAGCCCGGTCAGCACCAGGACCTTGGGCGTTCGGCGGCGGGCGGTGTCGGTCATGTCGGCGTCCTGTTGGTCAGCTTGTAGAAGATCGCGGAGGCGAGGCCGACCACCGCGGCGAGGATGATCGACAGGGCCGAGGCGTAGCTCAGGTCACCGACCGCGAACGCCTGGTCGTAGATCATCATGATCGGCGTGAAGTTGCGGTCGACCGTCTCCGGCGTCATCGACCGGAACAGCATCGGGTCACTGAAGATCTGCAGGGTCCCGATGATGGCCAGGACCGAGGTCAGGACCAGCGAGGTGCGCACGAACGGCACCTTGATCGACCAGGCGATCCGCAACGCCGACGCGCCGTCGACGCGGGCGCTGTCGAAGATCTCCCGGGGAATGTTCTGCAGCGCGCCGTACACGACCAGGATGTTGAAGCCGATCCCGCTCCACACCATGATGTTGCCGATCGACACCCAGATGAGGCCACCACTGTAGAAGTCGGCGTCGATGCCGAACAGCTGGAAGAACGGGGTGAGCGGGCCGACCACCGGGCTGTAGAGGTAGATCCAGATCAGGATCGCCACGATCCCGGGAACCATGTGCGGAATCAGCAACGCCACCCGGAACCGGCCGGCCGCCCGGCGCCCGACCTCGTCGATCAGCAGCGCCGCGGCCAGGCCGATGATCTGGATGACCGGGATGACGATCAGCGAGAACAGCGTGACCCGCAGCAGCCCACCCCAGAACGCCTCGTCGCTCATGCCCCGGGTGAAGTTGTCGAGCCCGCTGAAGGTGATGGTCTGCCCGCCGAAGCCGAGCCCGGAGGACTTCTTGGTGTAGAGGCTCTCGCTGAGTCCCACGATCACCGGGACGACGATGAACAGGGCGAAGCCGAGGAAATAGGGAACGGTGAAGGACGCGCCCTGCCAGGTCGTACGACGGCGGATCTTGGCGGACGGGTTCTCGATGGGGGGCGGCACGGCCGGCGGCTTCAACGCCTGCCGTGCCAGGGTGATGTCCATGGCTGTACGTCTCTCCTGTCGGCCGGCCGGTCAGCTACTCGCGACGTTGATCCCCTTGGCCTTGAGGTCGTCGACGGTATATGTCTGCATGTGCTCCAGTAGCTGCTGGAAGGTGATTTTCCTGGTGACCGCGAGAGCCCACTGGTCCTGCAGTTCCTTGAAGACACCGGTGTAGTTGGGGCCGACCGTCCACGGGTCGATGCCGGCCTTGGTGGCTTTGAGGATGACCGGGACGGCCTCCGCACGGCGGTCACCGAACAGGTTCTTCGGAACCACCGACTCGACCCACGGTGACGGGTCGGGGATCGCTCCGGGCCAGGCGTAGGCGCCGGTCGCCGGGAGGTAGGACGCGTCGATGGCGTCCTTGCTGCTGTTCAGCCAGACGCCCACCTCGGTGGCCTCGGCGAGATGGGCGCAGCCCTTGGGGATGAGCGTGGCGCTGCCGTGGGCGGGAGTGACGAACGTGGAGGCGTCGGCGTATTGCGGCAGATCGATGGGCTGCCAGTCGCCGAGGGAGTTCTTGAAGTTGGTCTCGTAGTTGGACAGCTGCCAGGTCTGGGTCGGCAGGGAGGCCATCTTGCCCTGGTCGAAGTAGGAGATCAGGGCGGGCCGGTCGGTGTAGGTCTGGTTCGCGACGATGCCGTTGTCGACGAGCTGTTGCACGACGGCGGCGGCCTTCCGCGACTCCGGGGACAGGAAGCCGACCTTCCAGGCGCCGTCCTGCACTGTGTACCAGGTGCCACCGGCCTGCTGGGTCAGGTTGACCAGGATGCTGGGGTCCTCGCCGGCCAGGTTCATCACCTGGACGCCATGCGGCTTGAGCTTGATCCCCGCGGCGATGATGTCGTCCCAGGTCTTGGGGACGGCGATGCCGTGCTGGTCGTAGACCGCCCGGTTGATCATCATGAAGCTGGGAGCGGCCCCGGCCGGAACGCTGTAATGCTTGCCTTCGACGGTGACGGCCTTGACCGAGGTGTCGGTGAAGACCTTCTTCCCGATGTAGGGCGTGAGGTGCTCGGTGACGTCGGCGAGCAGCCCTTCGGCCAGCAGGGACGGCACCTCGCCGAAGCTCTGCACCAGGCAGGGCACGTCCTTCCCGGCGGCGACGGCGTTGCGCAGCCCGCTGGCCGCGGTCGGATTGTCGGCCTGCTTCACAAATTTGATCTTGACATCGGTGTGCGTCTCGTTGAACTTGGCCACCACCGGCTCGTTGTTCGGCGACCAGGCCCAGTACTCCACCTCGACCGGCCCCGCCGACGCCTCGTTCTTCCCGCACGCGGTGATCGCGAAAGCCATGCCCACCGCCAGCGCGGCGGCCAGTCCTCGCCTGCCCCTGCCGTTCATCCGTAAGCCTCCGAAGATGTGTCACGCTATAGAAATCGATTTCTACAGAACGTAAGCTTCGGGCTCAACGTCGTCAATAGCTCGTTGCCGCGAAGTTGCCAACGTGGAACGTCGCAGCTCGCAGTACCCTGACGTCCTGATGCGTCGATGACTACGGCCGCCCCGATAGAGACCGTTACCAGGATTCCGGCGACGAGGAGCGCTCTTCAAATGATCATCAACCCGATTCTCCCGGGCTTCCACCCGGACCCGTCCGCCATCCGCGTCGGTGCTCGGTACCTGATCGCCACCAGCACCTTCGAGTGGTTTCCGGGGGTCGGCCTGCACTCGTCGACAGACCTGCGCACCTGGCAGCCGATCGGCGCCGCGCTGGACCGGCCGGAACAACTCGACCTGCGCGGGGTTCCCGACTCCGGCGGCGTCTGGGCGCCGGCGCTCAGCTACCACGACGAGCTCTACTGGCTGGTGTTCACGGTCGTGCGGACCATGAGCGGGGCCTACAAGGACCTCGACAACTACCTGGTCACCGCGACCGACCCGGCCGGGCCGTGGAGCGACCCGGTGCACCTCAACTCCTCCGGCTTCGACCCGTCGCTGTTCCACGCCGCGGACGGGCGGCGCTACCTGCTCAATCTCAACTGGGACCACCGGGCCGGCCGGTTCTCCTTCGGCGGGATCCTGCTGCAGGAGTACGACCACGAGCGCCGGGAACTCATCGGCGAGCCGGAACTCGTCCACACCAGTGCGGAACTGGTGGAGGGCTCGCACCTGTTCGAACGCGACGGCTGGTTCTATCTCATGCTGGCCGAAGGCGGGACCGGGTACAACCACGGGATCCGGCTGGCCCGATCGAGGGAGCTGCGGGGGCCGTACGAGACCGATCCGCGGCCGCTGCTCACCTCCCGCGACGACCCGCGCGCCGCGATCCACAAAGCCGGGCACGGGCAGCTGATCACCACCCCGGACGGGGAGCACTACGTGGTGCACCTCGGGTCGCGGCCGGTCCTGGGCAGGACGGGGCTGCGGTCGCCGCTCGGGCGGGAGACGTTCCTGCAGCGTGTGTTCTGGGACGAGGACGGGTGGCTGCGGCTGGCCGGGGGCGGCCATCACCCGTACATCGAAGTGCCCGGCATCGACGCCGCACCGGAACCGGCCATGGACGAGAAGCCCTTTCGGGGACCGGAATGGGTGAGCCCCCGAGGACCGGCCGAGGCCGACCTGGTCAGCCGGCCCGGCCGGCTGCGGCTGCGCGGCCGGGAGAGCCTGGACTCGCTGTTTCACCAGTCCCTGCTGGCGCGCCGCCTGACCAGCCTCGACTGCACCGCCGAGGTGACCGTCGACGCGGAACCACGGCGATTCACCGAGATGGCCGGGCTGGTCGTCTACTACAACACCAGCGGGTACCACTACCTCGCGGTCACCCATGACGAGAGCCGGGGCCGGGTGGTCGGCGTGATCAGCAGGTCCCCCACCGGAGTCATCGAGCACGGCTGGCATCCGGCGGGTTCGGGTCCGCTGCGACTGCGAGCCGAGATCGACGGGCTCCGGCTGGTGATGACCACCGGCCACGGCCATCGCTGGGAACTGGATCTCGACGCGCTGTCCGACGAGATCGGGCCGCCGCTGCGGTTCACCGGCAGCATGATCGGCGTCTGCGTGCAGGATCTGGCCCGGCGCCGCTTCACGGCTGAGTTCACCGAGTTCGAGCTGAAAGGCAGCGACCGATGAGGGCACTGATGGTCCGGGGCGGCTGGGACGGCCACGAACCGGTCGCCTGCACCGAGCTGTTCGCGACTTCCTGACAACCAACGGCTTCGCGGTACGGACGGCCGAGACCCTCGACGTCCGGAGGCACCCGAGACGGCCGGCGCCGTCATGCCGGTCGCGTGGATCCGCCGTTTCGGCGCGGGCCGCGTCTTCGTCTCCACCCTCGGCCACTCCCCCGCGGACTTGCTAATCCCGCAGACCCGGACGCTGACCGAACGCGGTCCGCTCTGGGCTGCCGGCTGACCGCCTGCCCGACCAGCCACCGCTCGCCACCGCTCGCCACCGCTCGCCGCCGTCGAGATAACGATTTCTATTCTCAGTCAGTATTGACGTCTTTTCAGCACGGAAACACGCTGATAACGTTCTCTACGCGCTCGCTCCAAGGAGGACACATGTCCACGCCCGCGCCACCCGGAAAGATCGTTCCGGGCTCCCTCTTTCTCGACCAGGCCGGCCGGGTCGCCCAACTGCACGGCGTCGGCATCCACCAGATCGACGGCCTCTTCTGGGCCTGGGGTGAGGACAAGTCGGCCGGCCCCACCTTCGGCGGGGTGGCTTGTTACTCCTCTCCCGACCTGGCGACCTGGACCTACCACGGCCACGCGCTGTCGCCCGACCCGGTGGTGCCCGACCTGGCTCCCGGTCGCATCGTCGAACGGCCCAAGGTGCTGCGCCGCCGCGACGGCGCATACGTCATGCTTCTGCACCTCGACGCCCCCGACTACAGCGACGCCCGAGTCGGATGGGCGATCGCCGACCGGCCGCAGGGGCCGTACCGGTACCTGCACGGCGAACGACCGCTCGGCAACGAGAGCCGCGACATCGGGGTCTTCACCGATGAGGACGGCACCGCCTACCTGCTCTCCGAGGACCGCCCCCACGGCCTGCACATCTACCGCCTCGCCCCCGACCAGCTGTCCGCCGAGGAGCGCGTCTCGACCACGCTGACCCCAGCCGGCACCCACGGCTACGAGTCGCCGGCACTGGTCCGGCACGACGGTCTCTACTACCTGTTCGGCTCCGATCTGACCGGCTGGTCCACCAACGACAACAAGGTCGCCACCGCCACGGACCTGGCCGGGCCGTGGAGCGAATGGGCCGACTTCGCGCCGCCCGGCAGCGCCACCCACGACTCACAGACCTCCGTCGTGGTCACCGTCCACGGCACCCGGCGAACCAGCCACATCTACGTCGGCGACCGCTGGCGCAAGGACGACCTTTTCCACTCGGCTCCGGTGTGGCTGCCCCTCGAGATCAGCGGCGGCAAAGCCCAACTCCTGTGGCGTGATGTGTGGACGATCGACCCGGTTACCGGAGTCATCTCGTGACGGTCACCCTGCCCGGCCTCGCCGCGGACGCGGAACAGCAACTGACCTGGGGCAACGACGTGCTGCGCCTGGTCATCGCCCACGGCCCGGACACCGCCCCGCGGCTGGTCGCGCTCTGGCACACCGCCGAGCCCCAACCTGACCTGGCCGGGCTGCGCCGGTCCGCGCTGCCGATCCTGGAAGTCGCTCTCGCCGGTGAGGGGCGATCGGGCACCTCCGGAAAACGCCACGTCGACGGCGCGGCCGGCCAGCGGATGCGCCTGGGCGACTCCGGCGCGGAACGCCGTGACGGCGTCGCCCGGCTGCGGCTTCACCTGGCCGACGAGCGATCCGGGCTGCGGGCGACCGTGCACTACGAGCTGGCCGAGGGCACTGCGGTGCTGCGATCGTGGGCCGAGTTGACCTGCGACCGGCCGGTGACCGTGGAGCACGTCACCACGGGTGCGGTGTCCGGCATCGGGCACGGCGCACGCTGGGAAAATGAGGTCGCGCTCTGGACCGCGGCGAACCCGTGGAGCGGCGAGTTCCGGTGGCGGCGGGCCACCCTGGCCGAACACGGCCTCCACGACGTCGGGATGACCCGGTTCCAGCAGGTCGGCTCGAAGAACCGGATCAGCCTCACCTCCACCGGCGCCTGGTCCACCTCCGAGCACCTGGCCATGGGCATCGTCGAGGACAGCCGGACCGGGCGGATGCTGGCCTGGCAGGTCGAGTCCAACACCACCTGGCACGTCGAACTCGGTGACCGCTATGACGACGTCTACCTGGCCGTGTTCGGGCCGACACTGCTGGAGCACCAGTGGAAAGGCAGGCTCGACCGGGGCGGCTATCTCCGTACCGTCGCAGTGGCTCTTGCGGTCGTGCCCGGATCGGCGGAAGGCGCGCTCACCGCCGTGAGCGCCGCATTGGCCGCGCACCGGCGCCGGATCCGGCGACCGCACCGCGACCACGGCACGCTGCCGGTCGTGTACAACGACTTCCTGAACGCGCTGATGGCCGATCCGACGACCGAGCGGGAACTGCCGTTGATCGAGGCCGCCGCCGATCTCGGGGTGGAGACGTTCGTGATCGACGCCGGCTGGTACGACGACGAGGCCGGTGGCTGGTGGGACTCGGTCGGCACCTGGGAGCCGTCGGTCACCCGGTTCCCGGGCGGTGGCCTGGACGCGGTGATCGACCGGATTCGCGGCGCCGGGATGACGCCGGGGCTGTGGCTGGAACCCGAGGTGATCGGCCTGCGCAGCCCGGTCGCACACACCCTGCCGGACGAGGCGTTCTTCCAGCGTGACGGTGTCCGGGTCGCCGAGTGGGGCCGCTACCAGCTCGACCTGCGGCATCCCGCGGCCCGCGCGCATCTCGACGCGGTGGTGGACGGGCTCGTCGCCCGGTTCGGGCTCGGCTATCTGAAGTTCGACTACAACGTCGACACCGGGCCGGGTACCGACGGCGGCATCGGTGAACCGGCCGGGGCGGGGCTGCTCGGGCACGGGCGGGCGCTGCTGGACTGGGTGGCCGCGGTGATGGACCGGCATCCCGGCCTGGTCGTGGAGGGCTGCGCGGCGGGTGGTTCGCGGACCGACCCGGCCAGCGAGGCGGTGTTCCCGATCCAGTCGCTGACCGACCAGCAAGACTTCCGGGCGATGCCGCCGATCGCCGCCGCCGCACCGCTGGCGATCCCACCGGAGCAAGCCGGGATCTGGGCATCGGCAGACGGTTCGATGAACCGCGACGAACTGGCGTTCTCCCTGATCAGCGCCATGCTGGGCCGGATCCACCTCGCCGGGCGCATCGACACGCTGAACCCGCAGCAGCGGGCGGTCCTCCGCGACGGGCTGGCCGTGTATCGCGATATCCGGGCCGCGGTGGCCCGGTCGACGCCGGTGTGGCCGCTGGGGCTGCCGGGCTGGCGTGATCCGTGGATCGTCGTCGGCGCCCGTGACGCCGACGACCTCTACCTGGCCGTCTGGCGGCGCGACGGCGGCGACGACGTGCTGCAGCTCGACATCAGCGGGCACGCCACCGTGCTCTTCCCCGCCTGGGGCTCGGTGAGCGGCGGAACGGAACTGGAGATCCGGCTCGCGCCGTACTCCGCACTCCTTCTCAATGTGAAAGGAATCCGATGAGACGAGCCGGGCGCTTCGTCGCTCTGACCACCGTCCTCTGCACCGGGCTCGGCGTGACCGCCACGGTCCTGCCCGCGTCGGCGGCCGACCCCACCGGCCTGATCACCGGCGACGTCGTCGCGATCACCGAGACCGTCAGCGACGCCGGGTTCGTCCACCCCGGCGTCGGATTGTCGGCCGCTGACCTGCGCACCGCCCAGAATCAGGTGCGCGCCGGGCAGCAGCCGTGGGCGTCGTACTTCGGCGCGATGGCGGCCACCAGTTTCGCGTCCACGACCTACCGGGCCTCCAACGCGAAGTCGGCGGCCCAGCCCGACGTGCCCCTCGATCCGGCGTTCACGGCGGCCGGTATGCGCAACCGGGAGACCAACGACTCCTTCGGCGCGCTGACCCAGGCCCTGATGTGGACCGTCACCGGTGACGAGGTGTACCGGCGCAACGCCGTCCAGGCCCTGCGCACCTGGTCGGGCATGGATCCGAACCGGTTCGTGTACTTCCCGGACGCGCACATCCACACCGGGCATCCGCTCTACCAGTTCCTGATGGCCGCCGAGATCATCCGCGCCACCGCGCCACTGGCCGACGCCACCCCGGGAACCCACGGCGGCTACGACGTCGTATGGAGCGCCGAGGACGACCGGCGGCTGCTGACCAACTTCGCGAACCCGGTGGTGGAGAAGTTCCTGTACTCCAACACCACATGGATGAACCAACACAACTTCGGACTGTTCGGCCGGATCGCCACCGCGATCTATGCCGACGACCGGGCGGGATACGCCAAGGGCGTCGAGTGGTTCACCGTCAACTCCGCCTATGACGGCTACGACAACGGCGCGCTCGCCCCGCAGATCCCGCTCATCACTGCCGACAATCCGCACAACCCGTACGGCTACGACTTCGTGCAGGTCCGAGAGATGGCCCGCGACCAGGCCCACGGCGAGTGCAACATCGACAACTACACCGGCCTGGCACGGATGCTCGAAGTCCAGGGCACCCGGGTCGACCCGTCGGCAGGCACCGTGTCGGCCCGGCCGGACGCGGTGAGCGCCTACGACTTCCTCGGCCGGCGGCTGCTCGCCGGCGCGAACGCCTTCTACGGTTTCATGCAGGGTGTCTGGGTGCCGTGGGCCGACGAACGCGGCGACGGCTGGAACGGCACCACCTCACAGGCCTACCGGGGCCGGCTGTTCAACCCGGTCAACGAGCTGTACTACGAGTACGCCCTGGAACGTGGGGTCGACGTCGCCGCCGAAGCGCCGTGGCTGGCCGAACTGTCCGCCCGGCAGGACGGCCCGTACTACTACAACGGCACCGCGGTCGCCAACTTCTGGGCGCCCGGTGACAAGAACCCCGAATACTGGGTGGCCTTCCCGGCCGCACTCGCCGGCACCACGCCGCCCGCTCAGCCCGCGAACTCCGACCTCGGGTTCGGACGGTGGAGCCTTCCCCTCGACGACCGCACCGAAATCATCGACGGCTTCGCCCGCGCCCACGTCACCCCACAGGGCACCACCAGCGTCGTCGACCGCATCATGCACGACGGCAACGGCAGCAACGGTGTCCTCGTCCGCGCCGACGGGCCGGCCACCCTGCAGGTGCTGGACAAGGAACCGGCCTCGCCGCTCAACCCGGACGAGAGGAAATCCACGGTGCTCGCCACCGTCGGCATCCCCGCCACCGATGGCCAGTGGCGTTACGTCACCTACCCGGAGGCCGGGTCGTACGCCCACCACTACCACCTCACCGGGGCGGCCGGCACCACGGTCGACCTCGGCCACGTGCGGCTGCAGGCGCAGTCCACCCTCACGCCGCCGCAGTTCACGCAGGTCGCCGGCACGTACTACCTGACGGCCGGGCACACCTCGGCTGTCGACCTCGCCGCCACCGGCACCGGCGGACCGGTCACCCACACGGCGATCGGGCTTCCCCCCGGTGCCACCTTCGACGCCGGGTCGCTGAGCTGGACGCCCGGAAAACGCGCCACCGGCCGTTACGAGGTGCGCATCGTCGCCGACGACGGGCAGAGCATCGCCACCCGTACCTTCGTTATCGTCGTCTCCAAGGACCGGGCGAAAACCGTGGACGCAGCGGTGGCCGACGGCACCGACCGCCGGGCCGTCTACACCACGGCCACCCGCACGCCCTTCGAGACCGCATTGCACACCGCACGCAAGGCCGCGAGGACCGGCGCCGGCTTCGGCACGGCACTCGCCACACTGCTGCAGACCATCCGCGATCTGCGACTGCTCAACCCCAAGCTCGGCGACGGGACGCTGGACTACCGCGACGGGGTGGTCACGCCGACCGTGCTCGACGCCGCCGCGCTGCGCAACCTGACCGACGACGACTTCGACACCAGCATCGGTGATCTGCGGGTCGCGTCGTTCGTGCTCGACTTCGGCACCCGGTACCGGATCGCCCCGAAATCCTTCGACCTGCAGGCCCGCTTCACGTTCGGCAACCGTCTGCAGGGCACCAACGTGTACGGCTCCGACGACGGCATCACCTGGGACCTGCTGACCTCTCGGGAAGCCGCCGACACCAACCTGTGGCAGAAGATCAACGTCGTCTCCCGGAACAAGTACCGCTACCTGAAGTTCCAGGTCGACCATCCCGGCGTCGCCACCGATCCGGCGTACCCCGGCCTCTGGTCGTTCGCCGGTCTACGGATCCACGGACAGCGCTCGGAGGTGCCCGGCACCGTCGACACGGTCGCGGTCACCTCGCCGGACGCCGTGGCCGGACGCGTCACCGCCGGCGACACCGTCGACGTCGCCTTCACCAGTCCCACCCCCATCAGGCGCGTGAGCGTCACGGTCGCCGGACAGAACCTGCCGGCGACCAGCACGGACGGCCGGTCGTGGACCGCGACGGGCGCTCTCGGCGACCTCGACGGCGGCGGCTTGCTCGACGTCACCATCGATCACACCACCGCCGGCGGACGGCGGGCCGCGACCGTGCACGCCGGCACGTTCCTCTACGGATCCGACGAACGTCACCTGATCGACCTGCGCGCCGCCCAATCGGATCCGGCCGCGCAGGGCGCACTGATGCTCGACGCGAACGCGGCCACCTTCAGCGACGTCGCGAACGCCGTCACCTTCGACCTCGGCGCCGGATCGGCGTTCCGGCTCGACCGCCTGGACCTGCTCGCCCGACGGGACAACACCGGCATGGTCCGGCTGGCCGACCTGGTGTTCCAGGGCTCGAACGATCGCACGAACTGGACCACTCTCACCGGTGCCAAGTTCAAGACCCTCTCCTGGCAGAACCTGCCGTCGCTGACCGACGGCGAGTTCCGCTACCTGCGGGTCGCGAGCAGCACCTACGTCAACGTCGCCGAACTACGGATCTTCGGGGACCTGCGGCTCAGCGCAGGGCCTCGGTGGCCGCGACGATGTGCGCCGGGACCTCGCCCTTGCGGGTGAAGTCGGCCGGGCGGAGCCACAGCTGGTGCTGGCCCTGGGCGACCTCTCGGTCGAGCAGGCTCTGCAAGAAGGCGCGCGCCCGGTCGTCGGTCAGGGTCGCCTGGGCGCGGGGCAACGCCGCGGCGGCGTCGGGGACGTAGATGTAGCCGGGGCCGGACGGGAGCTTCTGGATGGTCAGGTCGACGCCGAAGCGGAAGTTCACGTCGATCAGGGTGGCCTGGCTGAAGTCGTTGCCGCGGACGTCGTTGTGGGGGCGGAGCATCAGCGACTCCACGGCCGGCGGCGGCGCCGGGAGGCCACGCCGGGCCAGCGACGTCGCGTGGCGCCGGTAACGGCCGGGAGCGTCCAGCGGGGCGCCCCAGAAGTGCAGGCCGGTCAGCTTGCCGGTGAACGTGCAGTCGACGAACTCCAGATAGTCGGGGGCCGGCTTGGTCACCCGTACGTTGCGGAAGGTGCAGTTGACGAAGCGTGTGAAGCCGCCCAGGGCGCGCAGCGACGTTCCGTCGAACGAGCAGCCGATCAACTCCGACAGCTCAGCGCCCGCACCGAGACCGGCGTCCTGGATGCGGGCGCGGTCGAACCGGCAGCCGGTGAGGGTGGCGCCGACCGTGGTGAACGTCGCGAACGTCTGCCGCGACCAGTCGGCGCCGGCCACCTGCTGATGCTCGATGATGACGCTCTGCGAGTCGGACATCGCCACACTCTACCGGCGGGTCACTTGTACGTGGCGTAGTCGCAGGTCGCGTAGTCCGGGTCGTAGTAGGACTTGTCCTTACTGATCTCCTTGCCCTTGCGCTTGTGCGCGTCGATCGCCTTCTCCGTGGTCAGCTCGATCTTCTTGCCCGAGCTCTTGTGCGTGAAGTCCGGGCCGACCGTGTGGTACTCGAACTTGCCGGGATATTGGGCCTTGAGCTCCTCCCAGGTCATCTTGTGCACCTCGGAGCCGCGGAAGATCCAGCGCAGCCACTCCCCCTCCGCGTCGATGGCCGCGTTCTGGTCCGGGGTCAAGCGCTTGTCGACGTTGTCCCAGCCCTCTTCCACGATGTCCCGGGCGATGTCCTCGATGACCTTGCGCGGGTCGTCGGGGTCCTCCGGGAGGCTCGGACCGCCGCCGCTGCAGGGCTTCTTGGGCTTGGTGCCCATCGGGTCGGTCAGCCCGGTCGGCTGGTTGTCCACGTACGAGTAGGGGTTGATCCCGCCGATCACGCCGATCGGGTCCCGGCTGACGAAGCGCTGCTGGCCGGGCGCGTAGTAGCGGGCGCGGTAGTGATAGAGCCCGTTGCCGTCGTCGGAGCGGCCGGTGAACCGGGCCGGGTTGCCGAGGTCGTCACCGTCGACGGTGGTGGCGCCGAACGGGTCGTACGTGTACTCGGCCGCGATCGCCGAGCCGTCGGCGGTGGCCACCGTGCTGCCCAGCGCGTCGGTCAGCAGCGACTGCGAGCCGCCGGACGTGCTGCGCGTGAAGATCTCGTCGAGCCCGCCGCCGAGGATGGTGGCCGAGATCGCGCCCGCGGTCCTCTCCTGCAGCGCGTTGTCGCCGTCGTAGAGATAACTCGTGGTGACGCCGGCCTGGGTGCGTCCGGTCCGGCGGCCGAAGGCGTCATAGGCGTACGAGGCGCCGCCGAACGAGGTCAGCTCGTTGCGCGCGTTCCAGGCGTAGGTCGCGACCCCGTCCGAGGTCAGGTTGCCGTCGGCGTCGTAGGTGAAGCCGTTGCGCTGGTCGGCCGCGTCGTAGGTGACCGGCCCGGACTCGGCCGGCAGGTCGACCCGGGCGAAGGCGCCGGTGACGCGTACGGTCCGGCCGACCTTGTCGAGCGTGTAGCCGATCGAGCCGAGCGTGCTGCCGCCCTGCCGGTAGGTGATCCCGGTGAGCCGGCTGACGTCGTCGTACGCGTACGTCTGGGAAAGGTTGCCCGGCAGCGAGAGCGAGTCGCGCCGCCCGGCCGCGTCATAGGCGATGGTCGTGGTCTGCGCGCCCCGGGCGACGGTGGTGAGCTGCCCGGCGCCGTTGTAGGCGTAGGTCGTGTCGGGCTGCCCGGCCACCGCCAGCGTGGTGCGCTGGTCGGCGGCGTTGTAGGCGTAGGACACCGTGCCGCCCGGTTCGGCGACCTGCACGTTGCGGTTGAAGTTGTCCGGCGTGATGGTGACGGTGCCGGAGACCGAGTCGGTGACCGTACGCAGCCGTCCACCGGCGTCGTACGTGTATCCGGTCCGGCTCTCCTCGCCACCGGAGGTCACGCCGAAGCGCACCAGGCTGACCGAGTCGTGCTCGTCGTACGCGTATTCGGTCAGCTTGCCGCTCGGGCTGCGGACGGTTCGCGTGTTGCCGTTGGCGTCGTAGGTGTAGGTGGTTGCCCGGCCGAGCGGATCCGTGACCGTGGTGACCTGGTCGGACGGGTCGTACTCGTAGACGGTCGTGTTGTCCCGGGCGTCGGTGAGCCGGCGCAGGTTGCCGTTGGCGTCATAGGTGAAGCCAGTGGTGCGGCCGATCGGGTCGGTCTGTTCCCGCAGCCGGCCGGCCGCGTCCCAGACGGCGGTCGAGACGTTGCCCTCGGCGTCGGTCTCGCTCAG
This sequence comes from Actinoplanes sp. GCM10030250, assembly GCF_042666575.1. Taxonomy (NCBI): domain Bacteria; kingdom Bacillati; phylum Actinomycetota; class Actinomycetes; order Micromonosporales; family Micromonosporaceae; genus Actinoplanes; species Actinoplanes sp. GCM10030250. Next base: position 222,520 of record NZ_JBHTDO010000006.1, read on the forward strand.
CACCCGGCCGCCGCTGTCGGTGAAGGCGCGGCTGACGTTGCCCAGCGGGTCGGTGACAGTGGCCGCGTCGCCGAGCTGGTAGCCGATCTGCGTGACCTGGCCGGCCCGGTCGGTCGACCGGATCACCTGCCCGGCCTCGTTGGTGTCCAGGACGACCTGACGGTTCATCGGGTCGGTGACCGTACGCAGCGCGCCGTTGGCCTGATAGCCGTAGGTGGTCGCCCGCTGCAGGGCGTCGATGGTTCGGCTGACCTGCCCGAAGGGGCCGTTCCGCTCGATCCGGCGGGTGCGGGCGTCGGCCGTGCCGGCCAGCTCGGTGATCGCCGTGATCTTGCCGGCCGCGTCGTAGGTCAGCTCGGTGCGGCGGTTCAGCGGATCGACATACGCGATGGCCACGTGGGTGTCCGGGTCGCGGACAGTCGTGTAGGTCCGCGCGGCAGCCGTGCCGTGGGCGGTCGTGTCGCTGGTGACGTACCCGCCCGCGTCGAAGGTGACCCGGCGGATCAGGCCGCGCGGATCGGTCAGCTCGGTCGCGATGATCTTGCCGGCCGCGTTCGTGGTGTACGCGAACCCGTAGACCGCGTTGCCCGGCATCGTCTGCCGGATCACCCGCCCGCTGGCGTCGTAGTCGTTGGTCAGGTAGACAGTGCCCCGGGCGTCCCGGATCGTCTTGAGGCGCCCGTCCTCATAGGTCTGCGTGGTGACGCCCTGGACGACGTCGGTGACCGTGCTGAGCCGGCCGTTCTCATAGGCGTAGGTGACCGCCCGGCCGAGCACGTCCTCGGCCCGGGTGATCCGGTTGTCGGCGTCGTAGCTGAACTTGATCCACTTGCCGTTGGGCGAGGTGACCTGGGTGATCGGCCCGCGCGCCCGGGTGATGCCGTCGGTCCACGGCGGCGAGGGCGCCCGGGTGATCGTGACGGTGTTGCCGTGCCTGTCACGGATCGCCTGCAGCGGCGCCTCGTCGCCGAAGACGTACGTGGTGCCGTCGCGCAGCCGCAGGTCCCAGCCGTCGCCGTTCCAGGCCAGGATCGACCCGCCGAACTCGGTCGGGGTGGGGTCGGCGGCGAAGACGCCGTTGACGTATCCATTGGGCGGCTCGCCGCCCGGGCTGATCCGGTGGAACCGGATCCGGCCCCCGTCCGGCAGGATCAGCCAGCAATCGTAGAAGCGGTTCTCCGAGTAGAGATCGAGGGAGTAGCTGAACTTCGCGCCGATGCCGAAGGCCCGCCGCCCGGTGTCCGCCTGCTGGTAGGTGCGGGTGACCGAGATCGGCATGACGTCGTCGAGGGCCAGGTCGGTGTGCTCGTCGACGAGCAGGCCGGTGCCCAGGTCGACCGGGTCGCCGCCGCTGGCGCCACCGGCCGTGGCCGGCTGGGCCTCGGGCGGCGCGTCCTCGCCCGGCGTGATGAGCATCGCGCCGGTGAACTGATAGACCTCGGTGCCCTTGTCCGGCGTGACACGCTTGCCGTCCGGCGAGACGGTGCCCTTGCCGTAGATGAACCAGCCCTTGCCGGCCGGGTCGTAGTGCCAGAAGTCCATCTTGGCGCCGGGCTTGGCGTGCGTGAAGTTCGGATAGATCACCCGGGCGCCGGTCGGGAAGACGTACGAGCTGCCCGGCTGCACGGTGAAGTAGCTGGGCACCTGCGAGCGCGGCAGCGGGAACGGCGCACGGTCGGTCGGTATCGCGGTGATGCCGAGCTCGGTGACCACCTTGCCGTTGACGTCGCGGACCACGGCGCCGGCCGGGAGCTTGACCTCAAGGCCGGGGATGGCCGGGGTGCCGATGGTGACCTCGCCCTTGGTGGGGGTCTCGAAGGTCACGGTGTGCTGGGTGTCCAGTTTGGACAACCAGATGGTGTACGGGAGAACGACTGTCTGCCCGGCCGTCAGATCGACGCCGATGTCGTGCAGCCCGAACCGCCGCTGCGGCGTGGAGGCCGAGGCCCCGTCCACCCGCAGCACCCGATGCCCGGCGCGCAGGCCGGTCAGCAGGAACCGTCCCTGCGCGTCGGTACGGGCCCGGATGCCGTCGACGCCGACCGTCACGTTCGCCAGCGGCGTGTCGTCCAGCGTGCGGACCCGTCCGCTGAGCGCGGTGACGCCCGGTCCGGCGCGCACTGGATCGGCGGCCTTCTGCGGCGCGCCGCGTCCCGTGGACCAGCCGTTGCCGGCCAGGTTGGCCCGGCTGGGCTGCCATCCGGCGGGGTCTCCGGCGGCGGCGTTCACCGAGGTGAGGCTCTGCCCACCCGGGTACTTCTTGGCCGTCGGCCCGGCGCGCCCGGCAGCCGGGTTCCGGGCCGGCACCGCCGGCTCGGCGATCTTCCGCGGCGGCGATCCCTTCGGAGTCAGCTGCTCCGGCGCGGCGGCCGCCGTGCGCGTCCGCAATGTCGCGGTCGCGTTGCCGGTGAACGAGTAGGGGCTGATCAGGATCTCGTAGGTGCCGGAGATGGGCAGGCTCGGGATGCTGACCGTGGCGCTGCCGTTGATCCACGCCAGTTGCTCGCCGTTGGGCCGGCGTACCCAGACGTAGGGGTAGTAGGGCATGGTCACGTTCGTGTACGCGATGGCCAGGTTCTGTCCGGCCGTGCCCACATAGGTGAACCAGGTCGCCTGCCCTGCGCGCGGCGCGGACACCGTCTTGGCCGCGTTCAGCGCCCAGGGGCCGCCGCTGATCTGCGCGGACGCGGTCAAGGTGACCGCACCCGAGCCGCGGTCGGAGGCCATCACCGAGAGCCGGTAGGTGCCGGCCGGCAGCTGATAGGTGTCCGTACTGGATTCCTTGGGCAGGATCTCGGCCAGGATCAGCTGGCCGGACGGCCCGACCAGCCGGATCTGGATCGTGGTGGCGGCGAAGGTCCACCCGGTGAAGCCGAACGACAACCGCTGGTTGGCGGTGACGGCCATGGTGGTGTCCACATAGCGCCCGGCGCTGGACGCGGTGAGCGTCTTGGCCACGCCGCCGACCGTGGTGGCGCCGGCGTCGATGGCCTGGACCAGCGTGAAGGTCATGCTCCCGGTGGTGGCCGCCCGCGGCTGGATGTCGAGCCGATAGGTGCCGGCCTGGGTGAACGGCTCCATCGCGAGCCAGATGTCGTCCAGCCACCCGTCATAGATCAGGAATCCGTCCGGCCGGGTCACCCGGGCCCAGGCCCAGTAGGTGTAGCCGTAGTTGCTGACCGACAGGCTGAGGCGCTGACCGACCGCGCCGGTGAACGTCATGCGGTTCGGCTGACCGAGCCGCGGCGAGCTGATCGTCTTGGCGGTGCCGACGGTCACCGCGCCCGCGGCGATCGTGGGCGACGCGGTGACCAGCACCGACCCGGTGGCGCCGGCGGTGGGGCGCAGCACGACCCGATAGGTGCCGGTGGTCGCGGCGGCGACCGTGATGGAGCTCAGTGAATACGCGTACGTGTCGTGGATGACGACCCCGGCCGGGTTGCTGACGCTCATCGCGAGGCGCCCGCCGGACGGCAGCGTCCAGTTGCTGAAGGCCACCGTGAACTCGTCGCCGGAGGTGATCGGCACAGTCAGCGTGACCGCCCGCCCGGCCGTGAACGACACCGAGGTGCCGGCCCCGGTGAGGCTGAGCGCGCCGCCGGACTGCGGGAGATAGAGCCCCAGCGTGTAGTTGCCGGTACCGGAGTTGGTGCTGACCAGCAATGTGTAGGTGCCATCGGCGGGCAGCGCCGGCAGGTCCGACCAGCTGGCCTGCACACCGTACAGGGCCAGCGTGGCACCGTCCGGGCCGAGCAGCTCCACGGTCGGGTAATAGGGCATGGGGTAGTCGGTGAACTCCAGCCCGAGCGTCTGCCCGGCGGCCCCGGTGAAGGTGAACCGCGAGTCCTGCCCGGGGCGGGTGACGCTGACCGTACGGGTCGAGCCGACCGCGACAGCGCCCTCGTTCCGCGCCGTGGAGAGTGTCAGCGTGACCGAGCCGGTGGCCTGGTCGCGGGCGCGCACGAGCACCGTGTAGCGGCCGGCCGCGTGGGTGCTGAAGTCGGCGTCGAAATCGGGCAGGTCGAGGACGTGCCGCCAATAGCCGTAGGTGCCCGGCCGCGGGAAGACCACTGGTACGCCGTGCGGGTCACGCACCTCGATCGTCAGCGAGTCGGACGGCAGCGTGACGCCGGAGACACCCAGCCCGACGCGCTGGTTGCCGGTCGAGTCGAAGGTCAGCTCGGCCTGCAGGCCGGCCCGGCTCAGGTTGATCGTGGGGGCCGCGCCGTCGAGATTGAGCGCGCCGGCCAGGCTCTTGGACAGGGTGGCGGTGATCGTGCCGGTCGCGGTGGCCGACACCGGCTGGAGCACCACCTGATAGGTGCCGGTGAACGGCAGCGGCCCGGTGGTCCAGCCGCCGCCCAGCCGGGACACCAGCCAGGGCGCGTCGAACTCGTCCCGCCCGATCGACCCGCCGAACGGCGTGTAGCCGTAGATCCGCACGTCGCCGACCGTGGAGCCGGTCAGGCCGAGGCTGAGCCGGTCACCCTTCACGCCGGCGTAGCGCAGCACCGCCACCTTGCCGGCGGTGGAGAAGTTGACCGTGGTGGCCGCGCCGTCGACGCTCAGCGTCACCGACGGCCCGATGTCCCCGGCGCCGAACGGCGTGGTCACCGCGGTGAAATCGGTCGAACTGGTGGCCGTTCCGCCCGGCGTGGCCACGCTGATCCGCCCCGACACCGCGGCGCCCGGCACGACCACGGTCAGGCTGGAGGCGCCGGCCGCGGTGACGCGCGCGCGGGTGCGCCCGAACGAGACGTTGTTCTCCTCCGGGGTGCCGGAGAATCCGCTCCCGGCGATCGTCACAGCGGTCCCCGCCGCCCCGCCGGCCGGGCTGAACGAGGAGATCGACGGCGCCAGCCGCGCGGCCGTGACAGTGAGGATCTGCGTGCTGGTCGTCGACGCGGTCCCGGTGGCGACGGTGACCGTCCCGCTGGTCGCCCCGGTCGGGACCGTGGCCACGAGGCGCGTGGCCGAGGCGGCCGTCACGGTGGCGGCGGCGCCGTTGAACGACACCGAGTTGGCGCCGGTCGTGGCGGCGAATCCGGTGCCCGCGATGGTCACCGAGGCGCCCACCGGCGCGCGGCTGGGCGTGATCGCGGAGACGGTGAGCGCCCCGGCAGCCGAGCGGGTCACTCCGGTCGGGTTGCCGGCCGCGTCGTAGGAGTACGCCGCACCGGCGCCGTCGGACGAGTGGCTGACGCCGCGGAGTTGCCCGGCGCCGTCGTACGCGAAGTCGGCCGGTGCGCTCGCGGCGGCGGCGACCGGCCCCTGTTGGGCGAGCGGCTCACGGTTCGGTGGCGCGGCCGCCGCGGGCGCGGCCGCCCCGGCCACCGACAGCTGCCCGGCGAAGAGCAGCCCCGCGAGGAACATCCCGATCCGGCCACGACCACTCATGCCGACCTCCCGCGCATAGTCGCCCGGAGTCGAGTGTCGGCATCACAGAGATCGGCGTCGATAAGTTGCCCCGAACGCGGGACAGAGGCGGGACAGCGGAGATCAGCGAAGGGCGGTGACATTTATCGATATCTGCGACGTTGAGCGGGACGGAAGTGGGACATGGCCGAGGCGTGATCTGCTGGGACCCCGAGACAGTCACCTTGTTCATGGGGGTGTAACCGTGATTGTCGATACCGGACCGCGCGAACTTTTCGCCACCGAACTGCGCAAACTACGCGAACGATCCGGACGGACCCTTCGTGAGCTGCAAACGATCACCTTCGCCAGCGACTCGGCCCTGTCCCGTTACTTCTCCGGCCGCTCGGTGCCGCCGTGGAACGTCGTGGCCGCGCTCTGCGGCCTCACCCGCACTGATCCCGAACGGCTCAGGCCTCTGTGGCAACAGGCACACGCCCGCCGCCGCCATACAGCGTCCAACCCGGACCTTCAGGAGGGCCCGAGCCTGTCGAAGACCGTGTACGCCCTGTCCGAGAGCATCGCCGTGATCTCCGCCCAGATCGCCGAGGCCATCCGCGCCGCCCACGCCCTGGGCGAAGCCGTGCCCCAGCACCTACTCGCCCTCCAGTGCTCCAGCGCCGACGCGGCCACCCGCCTCCGCACCGCCCAGTGCCTCCTGGCACTCAGCCCGCCAACAGATCATTGAGCACGGCCACCGACGGCGGCACGAACCAGTAGCCGCCGCCGAACGGCAGCACGTACCGGTCGAGAGCCTCCCCCGCAAGCCGCCGCTGTGTGGCCGCGAAGCCCGCCTCCGGGTCCCGCTGGAAACAGACGAAAACCAGCCCTTGGTCAGCGTCGTCGCGCCGGTAGGAGAAGCCACGGCGGAGGATGCGGTGGGCCTTGCTGTCGGCCGTCCGGGGGTCGGCTCGCCGGATGTGCGAGTCGAGCGGCGTCATGGCGCCGTCCGGATCGGACTGAAAGTCGAAGGTGTCGTCCTCGGCCCCGCCGGCCAGAGGCGCCCCGTCGTCGCGGCGCCGGCCGATGATCTCCTCCTGCCGCGCCGGCGCGTCCCGGTTCCAGAGCTGCACCGCGAACCGGATCAACCGCACCACCTGATAGGTGCCGCCGAGCGCCCAGGCCGGCTCGCCCGACCCGCGGCCGGCCCAGACCAGGTCGTCCATCAGTTCGGTATCCCGGGGATCAGGGTTGCCGCTGCCCTCCCGAAACCCGAACAGGTTGCGGGCGCTCGCCAGCCCCGCCCGGGTCCGGGTGTTCTCCGCCCGGAACCCGGCCAGCCGCCATCGGGCCCGCAGGCCCTCGCCGAGTCTCCGCACCACCTGATCGAGCACGTCCACCGACGACCCACCCACCTGAAGAAGCACGTCCCCGTGACACCAGGCGCCGTCGAGCACATCGTTGGGGAACGCGGTCATGGCCGTCAGAAGGCGCGGCCGCTCCGCAGCCGGCGCGACGCGACCATCGAAGAACGACGCCCCCACCCCCACGGTCACTTCCGCGGTACCGCTCGCCGCCACAGCGGCTACCCGCTCGACCAGGCGAGCCACGGCCGGCGCGGGCTCGTCGCCCACGTCGAAGGCGGCGAAGACCGCGTGATCCCCGGGCGCTGTAGTCACACCGTCCTGATGCGGATAGGACACCGGCGCGACCGAGGCCGAGGGGACAGACGGTGCGGAACACCCGGCCAGAGCGGCGGCGGCCGCGCCGGCCACTACGCCGCGGCGGCTGAGTCGAGGGCCCACAACCCCGCAGCGTACGCATTCCCCGGCCGCAGGGCGGCCCTCGGCGTGGTTGAGGGACAACAGTGGGACAGATCCTCGTGGCGACCGCCGCGCCGATCAGGCGGATCCGCGCCGCACCAGGCGGGTGGGCAGGATGAGCGACGCGGGATCCTGACCGGCGATCACCGCGACGAGCATCCGCGCCATCTCCTTGCCGAGATCCTGGATCGACTGGTGGATCGTCGTCAGGGGCGGATCGGTCTGCTGCGCGATGCCGAGGTCGTCGAAGCCCACCACCGCCACGTCGGCCGGCACGGACCGCCCGGACTCGGCCAGCACGCGCAGGGCACCGGCGGCCATGTTGTCGCTGGCGGCGAAGACGGCGTCGAGATCCGGGTGGAACTGCAACAGGGCTCTCATCGCAGCGGCGCCGCCGGTCTCGGTGAAGTCGCCCTCGGCGGTGCCGTACGGGGTGAGGCCGGCGATGATCAGCGCCTCTCGGTATCCGCGGTAGCGCGCCGCACCGGCGTCGGTGGACATCTGGCCGGTGATCGCGGCGATGCGGGTGCGGCCGAGACTGGTCAGGTGCTCGGTGGCGAGCCGCGCGCCGCCCGCGTTGTCGGAGTCGACCCACCACTGCGGCTGGAGGTGCAACGGCCGGCCGCCGTAGACGGCCGGGACCCTGGCCTGGGCGACGATGCGTGCCAGCGGATCGTCGCCGTGCAGCGCCATCAGCATGAGGCCGTCGACGCCGCCGGCGCGCAGCAGGTTGGTCAGCCGGGACCGGCCGCGGCCCGAGCTGGCCAGACACAGCAGCAGATGCAGATCGGTGTCCTCGAGTGCCGCGGACACCCCGACGATGACCTGCGCGAAGAAGGGGTCGGCGAACAGCTGCGGGTCGTCGTGGGAGACCGCGAGCGCGACGATGCCGGTTTGCCGGGTGGCCAGGGCGCGGGCGGTGCGGTTGGGCAAGTAGCCCAACTCCTTGATCGCCCGCTCGACGGCGTCGCGGGTGGCGCGGCTGACGTGCGGTGCCTTGTTGATGACCCGCGATGCCGCAGAGCGTGAGACGCCGGCCCGCTCGGCCACCTCGTCGAGGGTGGGCTGCCGCCGGGGCGTCGATGCTGTCATCTGGCTGCCGGGTCCTTCCTGTCCGCAGCGATGGTATCGATGCTCCCGCCATAGCCCGTCTTTCTGGGAGCGCTACCAGTTCTCCTTGACATTACTGGTCTGGATGTCGAGCATCAGATCGAGACATGGAGATATATAAAACTGGAAGCGCTTCCAGTCTCAGCTCCGGACGGCGCACCCCCGCAGCCGATCCCCCTCCGATGCTCAGGAGACCGTTGATGAGCCGACCTGTTCGTTCCCGGGTGCTCGCCGCCCTGGCCCTCGTGGTTCCCGCAGTGCTGTTCAACGCACCGGCCGCGCACGCCGATCCGATCAGCCAGACCAGCGGCTTCTACGTCAATCCGAACTCCAGCCCGGCGGCGTGGGTCGCCGCCAACCCCGGTGACGGCCGGGCCGCCGCGATCCGCACCGCCATCGCCCAGAAGCCGATGGCCGGCTGGTTCGGCAACTGGAGCGGCAACATCGCCGGCGCGGTCGGCGGCTACGTCGGCGCCGCCGACGCGGTGGACAAGCTCCCGCTGCTGGTGGCGTACAACATCCCCGGCCGCGACGCCTGCGGCGGCCACTCCGGCGGAGGCGCGGGCAGCGTCGCCGCCTACGACGCGTGGATCGCGTCGTTCGCCGCCGCGATCGGCAACCGGCCCGCCGTGGTGGTCCTGGAACCCGACTCACTGGGCGACTTCAGCTGCATGAACCAGAACCAGATCAACGAACGCGTCGGGATGCTCTCGCGCGCCGTCGGCCAGTTCCGGTCCAAGGCGCCGAACACCTGGGCCTACCTCGACGCCGGCAACCCCGGATGGATCGACGCCACCACGATGGCGCAGCGACTCAACTCGGCGGGGGTGTCGGGCGCCCGTGGTTTCGCGCTCAACGTGTCGAACTACTTCACCACCGGAGAGAACGTCACCTTCGGCAACCGGCTCTCCGCCGAGCTGCGGCGGTACGGCTACAGCAAGCCGTTCGTGATCGACACCAGCCGCAACGGCAACGGCGCCAACGGACAGTGGTGCAACCCCGCCGGACGCCGGATCGGCACCCCGACCCAGATGGGTGGCGGCGCGGAGATGCTCCTGTGGCTCAAGACGCCGGGCGAGTCCGACGGCAACTGCGGGGTCGGCGGCGGCTCGTCGGCCGGGCAGTTCCTGCCCGAGGTCGCGTACAAGATGATCTACGGCTACTGACCGTGCGGGCCCGGCCGTACCGGCCGGGCCCGCACGGCTCCCCCTGGTCAGTGGCTCGGCCTGATGCCGATCTTGCTGCGTCCGGACTCGTGTGCGCCGTCCTTCTTCTCGAGCGTGGCGCAGGCGGCGGCGATGTCCTGGGCGAGCATGTCGACATGCTGCCGGATCATCGTCTCCTTCACGAGCGCCCGCATGATCGTCACGTGCTGGGCGTTCGGCGGGAGGGTGTAGGGGGCACCATCCAGCCGCGCTCGGCCGACAGCTGCCACCGCAGGTCGAACTCGTCGAATCTCGTCGGTGACAGCACGACGTGCGGCGTCTGGCGTCCCTTACCACGAATCAGGCGACGTCACGAAACACCGTCCGCGCCGTCAGCCGCCTCTGCCAGCCACCTGTCACGGTCGGGGTCTCCGGACAGATAGAGCAGCCAGCGTAGAAGCCCGACACCATCATCGCGCCGCAGTCCGTTCGTTACGGCATGCGGAGCTATCGCCGTAGCAACTTGGTTCTGGACCGGGATGGACGTGCAACTCGTCACCACCGACGGGCAGACCTCGGCCGTGCTACGCCGCGACGGCACCCTGTTCGGCGTCCTCATGGTCACCGCCTCCACCGCCGGCATCGGGCAGCTGCTGTGGATGGTCAACCCCGGTTGTCACAAACCGGCACGTCATCCGGTCTTCCTTCGCGACAGCGAAAGACCAGAGGACGCGGATGCGAACGAGTCAGGTAGTCGGTGGCTACCGGTCTGACGATGTCCTGCCCCGGTTCGCCCAGGCCTGCCGGTCCGGAGACACCGCCGCGGTCCGGGCCGTCCTGACCGCCGAGGCCATCGCGGTGTGCGACGGCATCGGAGTCGTGTACGGCCGGGCCGACGTGGCCTGGCTCGCCGGTCTCCTGCTGGCCGAACGGCCGCGGACAACGATCACCCACGAGGCCGTAAACGGCCGGCCCGGGCTGGCCTTGCGCTGTCTCGGCCGCGTCGTCGCGGCGATCGCCACCGAGACCGCCGGAACCCGGATCACCGCCCTGTGGATCGTCCTCGACCCGGCCAAACTCCGCGCCTGGCACCGCGACTGAGCCTGGCCCGGATCCATCGGCCAGTTCACCGGTGGGCCGGCCGAGCTGCCGATCTACCGACGCCGCTGACGCCACCGGCTCCGGGAAGGCGTTGGCGACAGAAAGTTTCTTCCGCAGGAGTCAGCCTTTCGTAACCGGCCTCTGCGTGAAATGCGGTGTTATAGGCGTCCGGCGAGGTACTGCCGTTCACAGGGTGGCCCAATATCTACCGGAATGCCGTGGCGGCACCCTGCGCAGGGGCCTGCGCCGACCGTAACTCATTGACGGTCATCGAAGTGCGCGGTAGGTTCCGAACGAAATAGAGTCATTAAGAGATTGAAACTTTCTAGTCGCAGCGATGCGGCAGAGGGCGCGCGTCAGCTGCGCCAACGCGAAACGCGCGTCACCATGCACGCCGGATCCCCCTCCGGCGCGTTCCCCGTTCCCCCAGCACCTGGAGGCACCGTGTCTTCCTCCGGCACCCTCGGCCGACCGCGGGTCCGCCGCCCGCTGACCATCGCGGCGCTGGCCGCGATGATCCTTTCCTCGTTCCTGCTCGTTGCCCGTCCCGCCTCGGCGCACGGTTCGGCAATCGACCCGCCGTCGCGACACTATGGCTGCGCCCAACGCTGGGATACCACCTGGGACAACCCGGTCATGGAAAAGCTGGACCCGATGTGCTGGCAGGCTTGGCACGCGAACCCGGCCGCGATGTGGACCTGGAACGGCCTGATCCAGGACAACGTCAACAACGACCATCAGGCCCGTGTCCCCGACGGGACACTGTGCGGCGGTGGCGACGACACCTACACCGCCTTGGACACCCCGGGCTACTGGCGGGCTCAGAACGTGAACAACACCTTCACTTGGACCATGCACGACCAGGCCCGGCACGGCGCCGCCTACATTCACCTCTACGTCACCAGGCAAGGCTTCGACACGACCACGCAGCGCCTGACGTGGGACGACCTCGAACTGGTCAAGGACACCGGCCCCTTCCCGGATTCAGGTTGGCCGACCCGGCCGAACGACCCGATCCTCAACGGTGTCGACTACTCGTTCCAGGTCAGCGCGCCGGGCCGGACCGGCCGGCACATCGTGTACGCGGTCTGGCGGGCCGGGCACGCCGACCAGAACTACTACATGTGCTCCGACGTGCGCTTCCCCGGCGGGAAGCCGGACCCTGCACCGCCGTCCGCACCGCCTCCGCTGCCGGCCGACGCCGGCTGCCACGCCACCTACAAGCTGGTCCAGCAGGAGTCCGGACGATTCCAGGGCGAGATCACAGTGTCCGCCGACGCCGCGGCGATCCGGGGCTGGACAGTCACGATGCAGTTCCCGAACGGCCAGGTGGTCGACTCGGCGTGGGACGCGAACGTGGCCGCGAACGGCCCGAACTGGGCGGCCAGCAATGTCGGCTACAACGGCGCGTTGTCCGCCGGCGCCAGTAGCAAGTTCAGGTTCCTGGGCAACTGGCTGATCACCAATGATCCGCCCAAGCTCAGCTGCGCGGCGACTGCATAGGTTCCCTGCCCGGCGGGCCGGCTCCAGAGTCGTCCCGGCCCGCCGGGCGCGGTCCGCGCCCAAGCCCGAAGCAACGGTCCCGCGCATCCTGTCTGCCAAAGGAGATCACCATGCCACTCACCCGTACTGCGCCCTCGCGGCCCCGGCTTACGGCGTTAGCGGTGAGCGCTTTGACCATCGCGACCGGCACGCTGTCAGTTGTCGCGGGGCCCTCAGCGTCGGCGGCCACCGCATGGAGCCGGTCGAGCAGTTCCAGCAGCACTTCCTCGGCCGCGGCATGTGCTCTTCCCTCAACCTACCGCTGGACGTCGACGGGTCCGCTGGTGAATCCGAAGCAGGGGTGGGTCGGGCTCAAGGACTTCACCAACGTCGTTTACAACGGCAAGCATCTGGTCTACGCGTCGACGACCGACACCGCCGGTTCGTACGGCTCGATGAACTTCGGCCTCTTCACCAACTGGTCAGACATGGCCTCTGCCGGCCAGAACGGGATGTCCTCCTGGGCTGTCGCGCCGACCCTGCTGTATTTCGCCCCGAAGAACACCTGGGTGCTGGCCGGCCAGTGGGGTGCGACAACGTTCTTCTACAAGACGTCGAGCGACCCCACCAACGCCAACGGCTGGTCAGCGAACCAGCCGCTGTTCTCCGGAACCATCGAGGGCTCGTCCCCTCTAGATCAGACACTCATCGGGGACAGCACGACCATGTACATGTTCTTCGCCGGCGACAACGGCAAGATCTACCGGTCCAGCATGCCCATCGGCAGATTCCCTGGCAGTTTCGGTACGACGTCCACAGTCGTCATGAGCGACACGACGGCCAACCTGTTCGAAGGCGTTGAGGTCTACAAGGTGCAGGGCCTGAACCAGTACCTCATGCTCGTCGAGGCGATGGGCGCAAACGGGCGCTTCTTCCGCTCGTTCACGGCCACCAGCCTGGGCGGCACGTGGACACCGCTGGCCGCAACCGAGAGAAACCCGTTCGCCGGCAAGGCCAACACCGGAGTCACCTGGACCAACGACATCAGCCACGGCGACCTGGTACGCAACAACCCCGACCAGACCAAGACCATCGATCCCTGCAATCTGCAGCTGCTCTACCAGGGACGCGACCCCAAGTCCGACGGCGTCAGCTACAACCTGCTGCCATGGCGGCCCGCGGTGCTGACCTTGCAGCGCTGACGCCGTGAACAGTTAAGAGGTCGTCGCCCGCATCGACGACTGGCTTCTCGCCAACACCGCGGCGAATTGGCCAGCGGGCCCAAGTTGCTCGGCACTTCCAGGAACCTGCCGATGAAGAACCGAAGGACAAGCCGGAGAGGGCGATCAGGCCGTCCTTGCGGCCGGCCACGTCGCCGGGTTGGGGCGTCGGCGCTGCACCAAACGGTGTGCCGACCTCAGTCGCGCACGGCAACGTTGCGACCGGAGACCATACCTCGCCGAACCGCGCCGAGGCCCTCGCCGATCTGGTCGAACGAGAGAGTGGTGATCTCAGGCGCGAGCTCGCCCCGGCCGAGGTACCCGTACACAGCGATGACGTCTTCCTTGCCGGCACCGAGGCTTCCGACGAGCGTGACATTCTTCGTGACGAGCAAGACGACGGGGATCGAAGCGTCGGGCTTACCCGCGCCGATCTGCACCACGCGGCCGCCGGGCTTGACCGCCTCGATGGCCGGGCCGGTCGTGTCGAAGCCGGCGAAGTCGATGATGACGTCCAGTTCGAGCGGGGCGAGGTCGGCCACGGACGTGAAGAATCCGGCAGCACCGATTTCTTCGGCGGTGGCGCGGCGCTCTTCGCGGACGTCGACTCCGTAGGCCTCGGCACCGAGCAGCACCGCGATCCGGGCGCCGGTCTGCCCGAGCCCGCCGAGCCCGATGACACCGACGCGCGTGCCCTTGTGGACGCCCGCGGTGACGGCGACGGCGTGGTAGGACGTCGCACCGGCGTCGGTGCCGGCCGCGGCCTGTGCGAAGGACACGCCCTCCGGGATTCGCACCAGTTCGTCGACCCGGGCGACGGTCTGTTCGGCGTAGCCGCCGTCGCGCCCGACGCCCGGCCCGTTCAGGTCGACGGCGGCAACACCCACCGCGTCGCCCACCGCGAACCCGTCGACCCCCTCACCTACGGCGCGGATGACTCCCGCGACCTCGTGCCCGAGCACGATGGGCAGATGGTTCGGCATGCCCGGCACCTCGCCGTCGATGAACGAGATGTCGGTGTGGCAGAGGCCGGCGGCCTTGATGTCGAGCAGGACCTGGCCCGGGCCCGGGACCGGTTCAGGAAGCTCGACGTTCTGCGGGGCTGTGCCGAAACTGGTGAGCTGCCAAGCCTTCATGGCGATTCCTTCGTCTTGCGAGGGTGTGGGTGGCTGGGTGGCGGGGCGGCAACCGCGTAACGCGCCGCTTGGTACCTCGGTTCGCCGTCAACGAACGGTCCGGTCTCTGTGACGGGCCCGCTCGGTCGGCGGAGTGGGCGGCGGTACTCAGTCCATGGCGAGAATCAGCTTGCCGAACCCGTGTCCGGTCTCGCTGTGCCGATGAGCTTCGGCTGCCTGGGCGAGGGGAGCCCGGTCTCGGCCACCGAAGGCAGACCGGCCGCTTCGAACCAGGACATCGTGGGTGGTCGTGGGGCCGTGGCCGTCGGGTCCGACGACTGCTCGCATGAGGCTCACTGCCACATGAGCCCGCCGTCGATGAGCAGGCCGGCGCCCGTGACAAAGCCGGCCTCGTCGGAGAGCAGGTACGCGACGGCGGCGGCCACTTCCTCCGGCGTGCCGAGCCGGCCGGCCGGGATCATCTCGGCCCACTCGCGCTGGTTCTCCTCGGGGAACGACGCGATGCCGGGAGTGGCGATCGTGCCCGGGCACACGGCATTGACCCGGATGTTGCGGCGGGCGTAGTTCAGCGCGGCGTTCTTGGTCAGGCCGATCACGCCGTGCTTGGCGGCGGTGTACGCGGCCATACCCGGGGCGTTCTTCACACCCGCGTTGGAGGCCATGTTGACGATGCTGCCGTGCCCGGCGCCGACCATGACCTTCAGCTCGGCGCGAAGGCATAGGAACGTGCCGCGCAGGTCGACGCCCATGACCTGGTCCCAGGTCTCGATCGACAGCTCATGCAGGTCACCGGGCACGTGGCCGATGCCGGCGTTGTTGACCGCCAGGTCCAGTCCGCCGAGGAACTCGACCGACCGGGCGATCAGCTCGTCGACCGACGCCGGGTCCGACACGTCGGCGACGACCGCCGTCGCCTGACCGCCGTTGCCGAGGATCTCCTCAACGGTGCCCTTGGCGCCGCTCTCGGAGACGTCGGACACCACGACCCGTGCACCCCGCGAGGCCAGATGCACCGCAGTGGCCCGGCCGATACCCGCTCCCGCCCCGGTGACGAGCACTCCCTTGTCCGCGAAGCTCATGACGTCCCTCTTCCGCAGCCGCCCGCAGGCGATCCCAATGGACGCCACCGCGGTTAAGTGCACCGGCCCGGTGACGTAATCCGACCGTAACGCCGCCGGAACGATTTACGCAACCACACCGGTAACAGATATCCTCGGGCCATGCCGACCCCCGGTGCCGCCCGCGGCCGCCCCCGCGATCCGCAGGTCGACGACCGGATCGTGCAGGCCGCCGTGGCGGAACTTGCCGACACCGGCGCGGCGACCTTCAGCCTCAACGCCGTCGCCGCCCGGGCGGGGGTGGCCAAGCGCAGCATCTACAGCCGCTGGCCCAACCGTGAAGATCTCATCATCGCCGCCCTCGGCTCGCTGTCGGTCGGCCTGACGCCTCCGGCCACCGGCACGCTCGCCGGCGACCTGGACTCCCTCTTCGACCAGGTCGCCGAGACGCTGGCGGAACCGCGCCAGTCCATCCTGGCCCGGTACGCGGCCGAACTGTCCACCTATCCCGAGCTCTACGCCGTCTTCAAACGCGACGTGGTGGACCAGAGCATGGCGGTCATCGAGGACGCCCTCATCGAAGCAGGCCGGCGCGGCGAGATCCCGCCCGGCCGGCCGCTGGCCCTGGCCGCCGAGTTCTTCGTCAGCGCGGTCTTCGGCCGCAGCGCCTACGCGCCGCACACCCAGCCGGGCGACGTGCCGGCGATGAAAGCCGGGCTCATCGCCCTGACTCTGGCGGCCCTTGGTAATCAAGAACGTTCAGCGCATCGCTGACGTGTCACGCTCAGCGGCGTCGGTCCGCACTGGGATCCCGTGACTGACAATGGCCGCCGGCGTGGGCCCATCGCTCGGTTCCCAGAGCCGATGGTGGTTCACGTCGGGCAGGACGTCAGCGAGCAGGTCGTCGTATGCGCCGGCCGGACGCCAGCGGCTCGATCGCGGGGACGTCATCGTGGCCACCTGGCGAGGCTGGTCGGGCATGGCGCGCATGCCTTGTCACACATCATGGTCATGGGAAGACCTTTCGCCGATGGTCCAGGACGTCACCGCTGTCGAAGGACGGGCCGATAGCAGCCACCGCGGGACTGCTATCGGCTTGGTGCGGGTCAGTTGCTGATCGCCGGCGCGGCGTTGCGGTAACGGATGTCGGTGAGCTGGGCGGCAGTGAAGGCGGCGATGTCAGCGCGGGTGACGGCCATGCCGATCTTGTCGGTGCCGAAGAAGCCGTGTCGCTTAACGCCCTTAGCGGGCCCGTCCTTGGGGGCGATGAACCGGACGATGGTCCAGTTGATCCCGCTGTTGACGATGAGGTCGGACATGCCGAGCAGTTCCTGGTAGGCCCGCGGCAGCATGGTGCGGCCCATGAAGCCGACGAACTTCTGCTGCAAAGTGGGCTTGTCGCGCTTGTCGATGACGCTGGGCGTGCCGTTGCCGATGAAGCGCTTGACGCCGCGCCGCTGCATGGCCTCGATGATCAGCTTGGTGCCCTCGACCAGAGGCAGGCCGGTCGCCTTCTTGTCCATGCTGGGGCCGAGCGCGGCGATGACGGCGTCAGCGCCGGCCACCGCGGTGTCGATGGCGGCGGCGTTGGTGATCTCGCCGACGATCACGCGGACGGCGTCCGGCCAGGAGGCTGGGATCTTGCCGGCGTTGCGGGCGTAGGCGGTGACCGCGTGCCCGGAGGCGAGCAGGTCGGCGACGACGAGCTGGCCGATGGCGCCGGTGGCACCGAAGACGGTGACGTTCATGATGTCGGTCCTTCAGGTATGAGGCGGAAGGCTACGTGGTGCCGCGGCCATAAGTGGAACCTGCACTCCACTTACACCAGCTATGGTAGCGCACAAGTGGAGCGATGATTCCACTTGTGGCGCGGTGCCGGGTGGACTGCGCCACACCCGGCACCGCGCCCCGTGAGGCGACTCGCCGGGACTCCCTCTCACGCCGTTACGCTGGCGATATGCCCAGAGGGAAGATCATGCCGGACGGTGACGGGGAGTTGCGGGTCGACGCGGAGCGCAACCGCAACCGGGTCCTGGCCGCGGCCCGTGAGGTTTTCGCCGAGCAGGGCCTGCAAGCTCCGATGACTACGATCGCCCGCCGTGCCGGTGTCGGCGTCGCTACCTTGTTCCGCCGGTTCCCTTCCAAGGACGACCTGGTCACCGAGGTCTTCGCGGACAAGATGCGCGCCTACTCGCAGGTCGTCGACGAAGCGCTGGAAGACCCGGATGCCTGGCACGGCTTCCGGACCTGCGTGGAGCGCATCTGCGCGATGCAGGCCGCCGACCGCGGGTTCACCGACGTGCTCACCGTCGCGTTCCCGTCGGCGACGGCGTTCGAGGCCGAGCGCGAGCGTGCGGTGGCCCGCCTGTCCGAGTTGATCGACAAGGCGAAGGGCACCGGCCGATTGCGGGCGGACTTCGTCCACCAGGACATGATCATGGTGTTGATGGCGAACAGCGGTGTCCTCGCCGCGACCGCCGAGGCGGCGCAGGACACGTGGCGGCGCCTGGTCGCGTACCTGATCCAGTCCTTCGCCGCGGAGGTAGCCGCTCCCCTGCCCGACCCGGCCACGCCGGACCAGGTGACACAGGCGCTGCTCCGCCGCAACGCGGCGCTGATCGGCCGCTCCCACGACTGAGGCGGTGGCGCGGGGCCCTCCCGCGCCGCCGTCACTCGTTGTCAGTTGCCCTGCCGCAGTCCCTCCACCAAGGACATGGTGGGGTGGCCGGTCAGGCGCGCGAGGTCGTCGCCGGTGTGCGCCATGATGCCCGCGCCCATGCTGCCGTCGAGTGCGACCAGGAACCCGGCGGTTCCCTCGTCGAGGCCGGCGCCGGTGAGCATGCCGTGGTACTGCTCGGCGGGCACCGCCTGGTAGGTCACAGGCTTGCCGAGCACCTCACTCATGGCCTCGGCGAGTTCGGCATAGGTGTAGTCGCGGTCGCCGCTGAGGTCATAGGTGCGGTTGTCGTGACCCTCGCCGGCGACGACGGCCGCCAGGGCCTCGGCGAAGTCCTGCCGACCGGCCGGGGCAACGCGCCCGTCACCGACGGCGGCGGCGAAGACCCCGGTCTGCGCGGCGCCCTGCATGGACTGGAGGTAGTTCTCGATGTACCAGCCGTTGCGCAGGATCGTCCAGGTCAGCCCGGAGGCCTTGATGGCGTCCTCGGTGGCTTTGTGGTCGGCGCCGAGCAGGAAGCTCGGGTCGTCGACGCGCAGCCCGCTGGTGTAGTAGAGGTGCGCCGCACCGGCGGCCTTGGCTGCGTCGATGACGTTCTGATGCTGTTGCAGGCGGGTGGGTTCGCCGCCGGAGATGAGCACCACCTGATCGTGACCGGCGACGGCCGCGCGGACCTGCTCGGCGTCACCGAGCTCCACCTGCACGGTGCGGTAGCCCTCGGCAGCCAGACCATCGAGGACCTCCTGCTTGCGTCCGGCCGCGGTGATGTCGGCGGCGGCGACGCCACGCTTCTGCAATTCGGGCAGCAGCAGGCGGCCGAGCTTGCCGGTAGCGCCGAAGACGAGGACAGACATGTCGATATCTCCTTCTCGAACTTAGTGGACGTGCGGCGCCGGCGAACCGGTCTGCGCGCGTACGGCCGGAGCGATCTCGGTGGCGAAGCGGTGCACCGAGTCCTCGACCAGGGTTCGGGGCAGGCCACCCCAGTCGAACTGGGCGAAGAACCGGTCGATGCCGAGCATCCGATGCGCGTCCAGGATCTTCTCGGTGATCTGCGCGCTGGAGCCGATCATGATGGCTTGCCCGCGCTGGGTGCCGGCCGCGAACGCCGAGCGGCTGACAGTCAAGCCGCGACCACCCGGTGTCTTGGGTCGCAGGTATTCGTAGTAGTAGGGGTAGACGTCGTCGGGGCCGGCGAAGAAGTGGGTGGAGATGCCCAGCCGCAGCTTCTCCGGGTGCCCGGCTTTCTCCCCCGCCGCCCGGTAGATGTCGACGGCTTTGCGGGCGTGGCTCAGCGGTCCGCCGATGTAGCCGAGGACCATCGGCAGCCCGAGCCGGCCGGCGCGTTCGGCGCTGCGCGGTGAGCCGCCGACACCTGCCCACACCGGCAGTTCCGGCTGGACGGCCCGGGGCGCGATCTGCGCGGCGGACACGTCTCGGCGACCCGCCGCGCCGCACTGATCAGCTGGTCGGTCGCGGGGTCCTGTTGCAGGTCGCTGAGCGACAGGATGCCGAGTTCCATGCAGGTCTGCTCCTGTCTGGGTGCGCGGTCTCCAGCGAGGGGTGAGGTGGTGGCGCATCGTCAGGGAGCGGGTGTTCAGGAGACGGTGATGCCGATCTTGCCGAGGGTGCCGCCGGCGAAGTCACCGAACGCGGCGGGGACCTCGGCCAGGACGTAGGTCTTGGCGACCGGAACGGTGATCTTGCCGGCGGCGAGGTCCCCGGCAAGCCGGTCAAGGGTCGCCGGGGCCGGGTTGGCGTACACGAACGTGGCCGCCGGGTGCTGGTCGGCGCCGAAACCCATGGTGCTGGCGACGCGCCCCTTCTCCGTCAGCAGCCGCACCAGGGCGGCCGCGTCACCGGCCAGGTGCACGATCACGTCGACACCGTCCGGGCTGACCGCGCGGACCTGGGCAGGCACATCACCGGAGTGGTCGACGACCTCGTGAGCGCCGAGGCCGCGGACGAACTCCTCCTCCGTGCCGGGCTTCGCAGTGGCGATCGCCTTGGCACCGGCGGCCACCGCGTACTGCAGCGCGATCGCACCGACACCGCCGGTGGCGCCGCTGATCAACACGGTTTCGCCGGACTGCGGCGCGGCCGCGTCGAGCGCGTCGACGGCAGCGGTCCCGGCCAGGCCGAGGGCGCCGGCGGCGTTGATGTCGACGCCGTCGGGGAGCTTGGCCAGGCCGACCGTCTCGGGGACGGTCACGTACTCGCCGAAGCCGCCGTCGCCCAGGTAGGCCTTGGTGACCACGCCGAACACCTTGTCACCGGCCGCGAACCGGGTGACGCCCTCACCGACCGCCTCGACGGTGCCGGCGAAGTCCTTGCCCAGCACCACCGGGTAGCGGTGTTCCATCATCCCGGCGACGTGTCCCCCGGCGACCGACAGGTCGAAGCCGTTGATCGAGGACGCCTGCACCTTCACCAGGACCTCGCCGGCGGCCGGCTCGGGCTTCTCGATCTCGGTGACCTCGACCTGCGCGCCGTGCCCGGGAACTACTACTGCCTTCATCTCGAGTCTCCTAGCAATAAGTGGAGTGTGCTTTCCATTTGCTGCACGGAGCGTAGCAGACAAGTGGACGGGCAACTCCACTTGTCCGTACCCTCAACCTATGAGCTCCCCGACTGCACCCCGTGCCGATGCCACCGGCCTGCGGGTCGACGCCGAACGCAACCGGCAACGCATCCTTACCGCCGCCCGAAGGGCCTTCGCCGACCTCGGGCTCGACGTGCCGATGGAGGAGATCGCCAAGCGCGCGGGCGTGGGCGTCGGCACGCTGTACCGCCGCTATCCCACCCGCACCGACCTGGTCGCCGCCGCCTTCGAGACCAAGATGTGCGCCTACGCCGACGCCGCCCGCCAGGCCCTGGCTGACCCGGACCCATGGCACGGATTCTGCTGCTATGTCGAGAAGGTCTGCGCCATGCAGGCCGGCGACCGCGGCTTCACCACCGTGCTGACCATGACGTTTCCCACAGCCAAGCAGTTCGAGGCGTCGCGTGACCAGGCTTTCGCCGACTTCACCACGCTCATCGAGCGCGCGAAAGCCGTCGGCCGGCTGCGCGCCGACTTCGCCACCGAGGACATGCCGATGTTCCTGATGGCCAACGCCGGCGTGCTGACCTCGATCGGCGACGCCGCTCCGGACGCCTGGCGTCGCTTCGTCGCCTACCTTCTCCAGGCCTGCGCCGCGCAGTCCGCACAGCCGCTGCCCGACCCGCCCGCACCGCGGCAGATGTACCGGGCCATGCTGCGTGCCACCGGCCGTCAGCGTCAGCCGCGCGCCGCACACTGACGGCCAGGAACCTTGACCCCGCACGCCCTGGGCGCGGACCGCTCCCGTTAGTCGCCCGGTGAACTCTTCGCCGCCAGCAGGTGGTCCAGGCCGGCGACGAACACCGTCAGGTCAAAGTCGAACTGCGCCTCACCGGACTGGAAACTTCTGGCGCTGAGGCGGCGCAGCAGCCCGTACTCGTTCTCGTCCGCCTCCTGCATCACCCTGGAGATCTCCGACAGCTGCGGATGCACCCCGTGTCGGCGGATCATGATGGCGTCGCGGGCCGAGGTGAAGACGAACTCGGCCATGAAGGCGACCGCCCGGGCAGCCTGGTCCTCGTCGAAGCCGGCCACCAGCAAGGCTTCGACGCAGCGTTCGACCGGGGCGAAGATGGCCAGGCCGGAGGCCGCCGGGAATCGGACGTACTCGACGAGTTCCCCGGCGCGCACCAGGCTATTCCGCATGTGGTGGGCCACCGCCCGGGTGACTGCGCGCCAGTCTCCGCTCGCCGCCAGGTCACCGGGACCGGCATCGGCGTTCAGCGCGTCGAGGGCCATCAGTTCGAGCAAGCCCTCGCGATCACTGACGTGGTAGTGCAGCGTCTTGCGGTCGACGCCCAGTTGCTGCGCCACCGCTTGCATGGTGAGGGTCTGCGGATCCATGGTCCGCGCCGCGGCCACGATCCCAGCGCGGTCGATGCGCGCCGGCCGCCCTCGCCTGCGCTTCTGCGGTGGCGTACCCGGTTGTGCCATATGAGCGATCGCCCCCGTCAGTCAGTGTCGCTCACAGCATATTTCCCCACTCGGGAACTTAACCAGCCCGGCCTATTGACCCGCGCTTGCCACCGGACTTACTTTTCCCCTCACGGGGATTATTAACCCGGCCGTAACACCGGGATCAACCACACTCTGCCGCTCCTCGGTGCCTTGCACCCTTTTGAGAGGACTCTCCGTGGCCATCCAGTCGCTTCCTGTGCAGGAAGAGTCCTCCGGACGCTCCCTGCGTCGCTTGAAATTCACGATGCTCCCGGCCAATGTCGGCATGTTTCTGCTCTGGGGCGCGATCCCGAGCATCCTGCTGCCGCTGCAGATCGAGGACCTCGACCCGGACAACAAGGCGGCCAACCTCGCCGTCGTCGCGACCATCGGCGCCCTCGCCGCCATGCTGGCCCAGCCGCTGGCCGGCACCATCTCCGACCGGACCCGGTCGCGCTTCGGCCCCCGCGCCCCGTGGCTCATCGGTGGCGCTCTGGCCGGCGGCCTCGCCCTGCTCGGCATGGCCGCCGCCAACACCCTGGTCCAGATCGCCATCGCCTGGACGATCACCCAAATCGCCTACAACTTCGCGCAGGGCCCGCTCAGCGCCGTCATGCCGGACCGCGTGCCCGAAGCCAAACGCGGCACCTTCGCCGCCATCACCGGATTCGCCGCCATGCTCGGCGCCCTCGGCGGCCAGATCATCGGCACCCGGTTCGCCGACCACGTCGGCGCCGGCTATCTCACCTTCGCCGGCGTCACACTGGTCGCCTTCACCCTGTTCGTGCTTTTCAGCCCCGACCGCGACAACCGCGGCGACGAACGCCGCCCGTTCGACCTCACCGCGCTGCTGCGCACCTTTTACTTCAACCCGCGCCAACACCCCGACTTCGCATGGGCGTTCCTCGGCCGGTTCCTGCTCTACCTCGGCTACTTCGGCATCAACGGCTACCAGCTCTACATCCTGCAGGACCACATCGGCCTCGGCGACGCCGCCGTCGACTTCGTCCCCATCCTCGGGCTTGCCAGCCTCGCCACCATGCTGATCTCCATCGCGATCGGCGGCCCGCTCTCCGACAAGGTCGGCCGCCGCAAGATCTTCATCTACATCGCCGCCATCATCTGCGCGGCCGGTCTGATCGGCCCGTGGCTGATGCCCACCAAGACCGGCATGGTGATCTTCGCGCTCGTCAGCGGTCTCGGCTTCGGGTTCTTCCAGTCCGTCGACACCGCCCTGGTCACCCAGGTCCTGCCGTCACAGCAGGACGCCGCCAAGGACCTGGGCGTCGTCAACATCGCCGCCACCCTGCCGCAGGTCCTGGCGCCCGGTATCGCCGGCGCGATCGTGGTCTCTTTCGGCTACACCGCGCTGTTCCCCATCGCCATCGTGCTCATGGTCCTCGGCGGCTTCGCCGTCGCACCCATCAAAGCCGTCCGCTAACGTCCACCAGCTGAAAGGTTCCACCCATGACCGCCCAGCACCCCTACCAGGACGCCACCCTCGCCGTCGACCAGCGGGTCGAGGACCTGCTCTCCCGGATGGCCCTCGAGGACAAGGCCGGCCTGCTGTTCCAGCAGCTCGCCAGCGTCGGCGACTTCGAGGCGCCCGGTCTGTTCGGCTCGTCCTCGGTCCGTGAGCTGCTCGACCAAGGCCTCACCCACTTCAACATCCTGTTCGCGCCCAGCGCCCGCGAGATCGCCCAGTGGCACAACGCCATGCAGGACGAGGCTCGCAAACACCCGCTGGGCATCCCGGTCACCATCTCCAGCGACCCGCGGCACAGCTTCACCGACAATCCCGCCACCGCACTGCTGGCCGGCCCCTTCACCCAGTTCCCCGAATCCCTCGGCCTGGCCGCGATCGGCTCGGAGGAGCTCGTCACACGGTTCGCCGAGCTGACCCGCCGCGAATACCTCGCCGTCGGCATCCGCACCGCCCTGCACCCGCAGATCGACCTGGCCACCGAGCCGCGCTGGGCCCGGCAGTCCGCCACCTTCGGCGAAGACGCGGCACTGACCACCCGGCTCGGCGTCGCCTACATCAAGGGCCTGCAAGCCGGCACCGAGATCGGGCCGGAATCCGTGTCGGTGATGGCCAAGCACTTCCCCGGCGGCGGCCCGCAACTCAACGGCGAAGACCCCCATTTCGCGTACGGTCGTGAGCAGATCTACCCCGGCGGGCAGTTCGATCTGCACCTGGAGCCGTTCAAGGCGGCCGTCGAAGCCGGTGTCGGCCAGATGATGCCGTACTACGGCATGCCGGTCGGCCTCGACGGCATCGAGGAGGTCGGCTTCGGCTTCAACAAGGACATCATCACCGGGCTGCTGCGCGACAAACTCGGCTACGACGGCATCGTCTGCACCGACTGGGGCATCCTGTCGCGCACCTTCTGGGGCGTCGAGGACCTCACCTACGAACAACGCATGGTCAAGTCGCTGGACGCCGGCGTCGACCAGTTCGGCGGCGAGTACCGCGCCGACATTCTGGTCTCGCTGGTGAAGAACGACACGATCAGCGAACAGCGCCTCGACACCTCGGTGCGGCGACTGCTGCGCGAGAAGTTCCGGCTCGGCCTTTTCGACAACCCGTACGTCGACGCCGGCCGCGCCGAGGCCATCGTCGGCACCGCCGGCGCCAAGGCCGAAGGCCTCGCCGCCCAGGCCGCCGCACACACCCTGCTCACCAACGCCGAGGACGGCCCCGCCCGGCTTCCCCTGGCCCGCGGCCTCAAAATCTACGCCGAAGGGCTGGCTGCCGAGGCGGTCGGCGCCCGCGGTGAACTGGTCGCCACCCCCGCCGAAGCCGACGTGGCGATCCTCAAGTTGCAGGCCCCGTTCGAGCAGCGCGGCGACGGCACCACGATCGAGTCCTTCTTCCGCGCCGGCTCCCTCGCCTTCCCCCACGACGAGATCGAGCGGATCCAGCGCATCACCGAGGCCGTGCCCACCGTCGTCGACGTCTACCTGGACCGGCCCGCCATCCTCGCCGACATCGCCGGGTCAGCGGCCTCGCTGGTGGTCAACTTCGGCGCCTCCGACGAGGCCACCGTCCAGGTGCTGTTCGGTGCGGCGCGGCCGCAGGGCAGGCTGCCCTTCGACATCCCGTCGTCGATGGCCGCGGTCGAGGCCAGCCGACCCGACGTACCGTTCGACACCGCCGACCCGACGTTCCGCTTCGGGCACGGCCTGACCTACTGATCAGTCTCGGCCGGTTCCTGCTCCCGGGCGGGAACCGGCCGGGTTTTGATGTAGCCCGAGTGAACCGAGCGGTCCGAGACATCACCGGCTCCGGGGCCGACCACGTCTTCGACTTCGTCGGGGCCCGCCCGGTCGCCGCGCAGGGCTTCCAGAGTCTGGCCGACACCGACGCGGGGTACGAGGCGCTCAAGGAACCGGGCACCGCCCGGGTCGTCATCACCGATCTCAGCTGAGCGTCTGACCTCAAACAGGCCCTGATCCCGCCGGACCGGGGCCTGTTCGCGTGTTCAGAGGTCCGTATCCGCCTCGCCCTCGCAGACGCCGCCCTGAGTGGTGCGGACGCGGGCCAGCAGTGCGTGCAGGGTGTCGCGTTCCTGAGCGGTGAGGTCGGCGAAGAGCTCGTCCTCGACCCGGCCGATGGCGGCGCCGAGCTTGGTGGCGGCAGCCACGCCCGCTTCGGTGATCTCGACGATGTGGCGGCGGCGATCGGCCGGATCCCGGCGCCGTCGCACCAGGTCGCGGTCCTCCAGCGCGTTGAGAAGAGTTACCAGCACGCTGGGGTCGACACCCAGCCGGGTGCCGAGGTCACGCTGGCCGATCCGACCGCCGTCGAGGTGCATCAGCACGATGGCGTGGCGAGGAGTGACCCCGGAGGTGGTGAGTGCCTCACGGATTCGGGCGTCAGTGCTGCCCCCATGCCGCGCCAGGAGAAGAGAGAGGCGCAACTCCGGCCCGACGGATGCCGGAGCGCCGTCGCAGCCGGGGGTGTCGACGGGAGCGCTGGCGGTGAAGGCACTGCCGCCGGTTCGTGGAGCCATGATCCGACCATACCAAGCCGAACATCGTCGTTTGACGTCAATCGTTGAACCACTTACATTATCGACTGCCGCACATCACGTGCGCACTGTGGTCCTGGCCGTTCGGCGGACCCGTCCCGGCTCTCTCTGGAGTTCTCCGTGTTCATCGCCTATGTCGTCCTCGCCGTCCTGCTGTCTCTGCTGCTGCTCGCCTCCGCCCGCGGCGACATCGCCCGTGACCCGAAGATCACGGAGACACTCAAAGCGGTCGGGGTGCGCGACAGCTGGTTCCTGCCCCTCGGCCTGGTGAAGATCGCGGGCGCGCTGGGGCTGCTCGCCGGCATCTTCTACCGCCCGCTGGGCATCGCGGCAGCCGTCGGTGTCGTCCTCTACTTCGTGGGCGCCGTGATCATGCACCTGCGCGCGGGCGACAAGAAGGGCGTCGGCGCACCGGCCGCCATCATGCTCGTTGCCGTGGCCCCGCTGGTGCTGGGTATCGCGACAGCCTGACGGTTCGCCACCCTCACGTGCTGACGGATCGATCATGAACGGTCAGCCCGGACCAGGCATCGTCGCTGAGTCCGGGCGACGACCTGAACCCCTCGGCGACTGAACCCAGAGGAGAACCCCGTTCGGACGCCGGGCCTACGAGGAGATCCGCGGCATGACCGACCCGGTGATGGCCTCCGACCTCGACTGGACGATCGTGCGCTTCACCCGCCCCACCAACGGGACGAAGACGGGCCGGGTTCGCTCCGGCCCTCACCGAGCTGGCCGGGCAGGTCGCCGACGGCACGACCGTGCCGTCGTCAGCACCGAGCTGCCGCTGACCACCGCCGCCAAAGCCATGGCGATCGGCGAGACCGGCCACAGCCGCGGCAAGGTCGTTCTACTCCGCTGATCCCGGCTACGCCGGCTGCGGCGCTCAGGGGCGTACGCACCGGCAGCGGCGAGAATCATCGCATACTCCGGGAACTCCGCCTCCATGCCTGCGGTGCCGGGAAAGGTGAAGGCAGTGCCCACCCAAGCTCAGCAGAGCGCCCGGCCGCGGTCGTCGCCCTATGCACTGCTCGGCTCAGCAGGCAGCAACCACCGCACGCCGGCGATGTAGTCGCCGGGGTTGGTGTCGTTGATCAGCAGTCGTTGCAGCACGAAGCCCTGCACGAGGCTGAGCATCGCGGAGCCGACCTGTTCCGGCACCGCTTCGGCGGGCAGGTTGCCGGCGGCCTGCCAGCGGCGGGCCACTTCGGCGAAGTGTCCCCGCAGCTGCAGGTAGACGTCGTTGGCGCGGGCAGCGAGTTGAGGGCTGCGCAGCGCCTCGGCCCAGACCTGCAGTCCGACGCGGGTCAGGTCGACGCCGGTGGTGGGGTCACGGACGATCTGGTCGGTGATCGTCCTGATGATCTTTGCTAGCGCGTCCTGCGGTGACGGGGTGGCGCCGTCGGCGAGCATCGTCCGGAACACCTCGTCGGCGGTGCCCAGAGCCGTCTCCGCCACTGCGCCGATCAGCTCTTCCTTGCCGCGGAAGTACCGGTAGACCGCGCCGGCGGACAGGCCGCACTCGGTGATGATGTCGGCCATCGATGTGGCGTGGAAGCCGTTGGCGGCGAACAGCCGGGCCGCGGCGCTGACGATCTCGGCGCGACGCCCGGCCCGGTACTCCTCAGAGACGCGGGGCATGTGACGAAGGATAAAGGCGAGCGTTCGTTCTTGTTAGCTCGCCGCCCAAAATGCGATAACCGCAAAGCGAACTGTCGTTCTTTTAAGGGAGTTCCCATGGCCTCTGAGGCCCCGGTAGCAAGCACCTCACCGTCGCCGTGCCGGTGGTGGCCAAGGCCGTCGCGCTGCTCACGCTGATCATCAGCGTTCTGGTCACGGCGTTCGCCTGGCCGGCAGTGCGATCCTCCGTCCATGACATCGCCATCGCCGGCCCTGCCGCCGCCGTCGACCAGGTCAGCGCGGCCCTCGATCAGCGCCTGCCGGACGCCTTCGACGTCACCCGCGTCGACGACACCGCCGCCGCCGAGACGCTGATCCGCGACCGCGAGGTATACGGCGCGATCGACGTCAGCACCGGCACCCCGCAGGTCCTCGTCGCCTCCGCCGGAAGCGCCGCGATCGCCCAGACCCTGCAGAGCGTGGGCGCCGCGCTCAGCCAGGCGCAAGCCCGGGGCACGACCCAACAATCGAGGTGGCTCAGAACAAATGGAGACTATCTTCCATTTCACCGGCCGGATAAGTGGTAGGTGCCTTCCACTTGTGCGATCGTAGTGACGTGACCGACCGTCACACGACCGCCTGACATCGACTAAGGAGCACGCCATGACGCTTGAACTCGGCGTCTACTCGTTCGGCAACACCCCCCGCACCGCCGACGGCAGCTCCGGCAGCACGGCTCAGGCGATCCGCAACGTGCTGGAAGCCGTGCACGTCGCCGAGCAGGTCGGGCTGGATTTCTTCGGCTTCGGTGAGCACCACACACCGTCGATGCCCCTCTCCTCCCCCACCTCACTGGTCAACGCCGCCGCGGCCTCCACGCAGCGGATCGGGCTGGGCACCACCGTCACGGTGCTGTCCACCGACGAGCCGCTGCGGGTCTTCGAGCAGATGGCCACCGCCGCGGCGATCGCTCCCGGACGGGTCGAGATCGTCGCCGGGCGCGGCTCCTCCGACATCACGTTCTCGCTGTTCGATCTGGACAGCCGCAACTACGACATGCTCTTCCGGTCCAAGCTCGACCTGCTGATCGCGGCCAACGACAACGAGCGCGTCACCTTCAAGGGCCCGCACCGGCAACGAGCCCTGCGCGACGCGCTGATCGTCCCGCGCCCCGAGCAGCCCTTGAAGATCTGGCTGGGCACCGGCGGCAGCCCCGAGTCCGTGCTGCGCGCCGCCGAGCTCGGCCTGCCGATGTTCCTAGGCATCCTGGGCGGCACCGTGGATCACTGGACACAGTACGGCCACGCCTACCGCCAAGCCTGGGCCGAGCTCGGACACCCCGCCGAGCAGGCGGAGATCGCGGTCGCCGTGCACGGTTTCGTGGGCCCCGACAACAGGCAGGCGAAAGTCGACTACCTCGGCTACGAGACGCGGATGTTCACCACCGGCGCCGCCGAGGTCGGCCGCACCGGGATGGCACCGACCGGCCGGGAGCACAATTACGAGCCGGGCGCCATGGTCTTCGCCGGCGGTCCTGACGAGATCGCCGACCGCATCCTGGATCTGCACCAGAAGCTCGGGCACAGCCGACAGATCCTGCAGATGGACGTCGGCGGCATGTCGCACGCCACCTTCCTCAAGGCCATCGAACTGCTCGGCACCGAGGTCCTGCCCCAGGTCCGCAAGGAACTCGGACAGCTCTGACCGACCGGTGCGCCGGGCCAAGATCCAGCGCACCGGCAGCCTCGCGCTGACGTTCGCCCGCAAGGGCGACGACAAATTCACCGGCGTGACCTGGAGCGAGCAGCACGGGCTACCCCAGCTCGACGCCGTCACCGGCTGGCTCGCCTGCGACGTGGACCAGCTGATACCCGGCGGCGACCACATCGTGGCCATCGGGCGCGTGACAGCCGCCGAACACGATGCGCAGTCACCGCTGACCTACCATCGCAGGACGTTCGGGACGCATGCGGTCCTGAGCTGAGCGGCCAGCCCATCTTCACAAAAATGGATGAACGTTTCCACTTCCCGCACCGGCATCGGTAGGCTCATCACTCATGACAACCCTTGCCGGCCGCACGATCGCGGCCCTGCGCAGCGAGCACGACACCCTCGCGGGCGTGGTCTCCGCGCTTTCGGTTGAGCAGCTCACCGGCCCGTCCGGGGCATCCGAATGGACCATCGCCGACGTCCTGTCCCACCTCGGTAGCGGCGCGGAGATCACGCTCGCCGGTCTGCGGGCGGCCCTCGGCGAGACGCAGGCGCCCGGCCCCGACTTCAACCAGGGCATCTGGGACCGGTGGAACGCGCTGAGCCCGCAGGACCAGGCCGCCGGCTGGGCGAAGTCCGACACCGCGCTGGTTACCGCCCTCGAAGCGGTCCCGCAGGAACGATACGACGACATCAAGGTCCCCTCGTTCCTGCCCGAGCCGCTGTCGCTCGCCTCGTTCACCGCCATGCGACTGAGCGAGGTCGCCCCGCACGTCTGGGACGTCCGCGCCGGCCTCGACGCGACCGCGGCCCTCGCCGAACGGTCCACCACGCTGCTGGCCGAGCACCTCAGCGGCAGCCTCGGCTTCCTGCTCGGATTCATCGGCAAACCGGACGCGGCCGGCGAGCAAGCGGTCATCGAGATCAGCGGTACGCCGTACCGCATCGTCCTCGATGACAGGGTGCGGCTCACCACGCAGGCCCTTTCGGCGACCGCGACGTTCACCGGCCCCCTGGAGTCCGCGCTGCGGCTGATCTACGGCCGGCTCACCCCGAAGCACACCCCTGCCGAGGTCGAGGTGACCGGCAACGTCTCCCTCGACGAACTACGCGCCGTCTTCCCCGGCTTCTGAAGCGCGCCCGACAGATCCACTCCTCAGGAAGCTGCCACAGCGTTATGCGCACCCCGCAACCGGCGCCGCATCGTCGCCAACTGTGGCTGCACGTACTGCGGCGGGAAGGGCAGTTGCACCGGCATGCTTTCCCGCCATGCCTCGGTCCCCGGATCCGGCACGGACCGGAACCCGGTTCGACACCTCGCGGCGATGTCGCCGCGCAAGCCTGGGGACAACTCACTGCACGCTCATCCACGGCACCCTCATGCCTACCGACATCGTCGTTGAGGTCGAGCCGTCCTTGACGCCCTAGAGACCCGGATCGGGGTCGCCGAACAGCCGGCGCGCCTCCACGCTGACATAACTGCGCCGACGGCAAGTTCGATGGCCTGCGTGCTTTCGGGAACGCACGCGCAGGGTGCCCACTATGACGGTGGACACCCTGCGCGCTGGGAGATGTTGCCGGACCTAGTGAACGCCTAGTTTGCGCCCGGCTGTTGTCGTTAGGCGGTTGCCGTGACGCGCTTGATCAATCCGCTGTCGGAGACATACAGGAAGGTGCCGTCCGAACTGACGCCGTTGATGTTGGTGAGGTTGGTTGCGGCAATGATTCTGCTGGCGCCGGTCGCCTTGGTGATGCGGATCAGAGTCGGGTAGGTCTCGCCAGGAGTCCAGAGACTCGCGTAGAGATAGTTGCCGACGGAAAGCAGTGCGGTGGGGGTACGTCCTGCGGTGGCCACGGCGCGGGTTTCGAGGACCGCCCCATCCTTGTTGATCTTTGACACGGTGTCGTTGGTGACGATCCACACGTTGTCGCCGTCAGCGGCGACCGCGCCGGTGTGGCCGGTGTGCAGCACGGCCCGAGCGCCGGAGTTCAGGTCGATGCGGGCAAGGCCGCCGTAGGTGTTGTCGACGGTGTACATGTACTGCCCGGCGATCGCCACCGAGGCG
>NZ_JBHTDO010000006.1:254192-272912 GCF_042666575.1 Actinoplanes sp. GCM10030250
GGTGTACGAGAATCCGCCGAGCACCGCGACGCCGTTGGCCGCCGACAAGGCCTGCGTGTTGACCGTGCTGACCGCACCGTTGTCCATCACCGGCGTCGACGCCGCCGGCGGGTAGGTGAAGGCCCGGACGCTGGTCAGCTTCTTGACTGACCCGACATCGGAGACGTACAGGAAGGTGCCGTCAGTGACGACGCCGCTGATGTTTGCCAGCCCGGTCATGGTGATGACGTTGCCGGTGCCGTCGAGCTTGCCGTCAATCTTTGTCTTCGTGATCCGGGTCAGGATCGGGTAGGTCTCGCCGGGCGTCCAGAGACTCGCGTACAGGTAGTTGCCGACGGAAAGCAGCGCGGTGGGGTTGTGTCCCGTGGTCGCCACGGCGCGGGTCTCCAGGACCGCCCCGTTTCCACGGTCAATCTTGAACAGGGTGTCGTTGGTGATGATCCAGACGTAGTCGTCGTCAGCGGCGACCGCACCGGTGTGACCGGTGTGCAGGACGTCGCGGGTGCCGGAGCTGAGGTTGATTCGGGCCAGGCCGCCGTAGGTGTTGTCGACGGTGTACATGTACTGCCCGGCGATCGCCACCGAGGCGATCTTGGAGCGGAACGTGCCGGCCATGGTCAGCGACGTCACCGCCCCCGATTGCGGGTCGATCCGGCGCACACCGCAGTAGTCGGTGGCGTAGACGAACCGGCCGTCGGCACCGACCACCCGCAACGGGCTGTAGCCGTTGTCGGTGTTGAACTTCGCGTCCTCGCCCTTTGTCGCGCTGACGCAGCCGGAACCCTGGTTGACGTTGCCGGTCAGGAACGACGGCAGACCCGAATCGTTGTCGATCTTCATGATCCGGTTGCCCTCGGCGGTGTAGGTGAATCCGCCTAGCACCGCGACCCCGTTGGCAGCCGACAACGGGTCCTTGTTGACGGTGCTGACCGCACCGTTGTCCATCACCGGCGTCGACGCCGCCGGCGGGTAGGCGAAAGCCCGGACGCTGGTCAGCTTCTTGACCGACCCGACGTCGGAGACGTACAGGAAGGTGCCGTCAGTGACAACGCCGGTGATGTTCGCCAGCCCAGTCATGGTGACCACGTTGCCGGTGCCATCGAGCGTGCCGTCGCTCTTGAACTTCGTGATCCGGGTCAGCGTCGGGTAGGTCTCGCCGGACGTCCAGATACTCGCGTACAGGAAGTTGCCGACGGAGAGCAGCGCGGTGGGGTTGTGCCCTGTCGTAGTCACGGCGCGGGTTTCGAGGACCGCCCCGTTGTTGTGGTCGATCTTGAACAGGGTGTCGTTGGTGATGATCCAGACGTAGTCGTCGTCCGCGGCGACCGCACCGGTGTGACTGGTGTGCAGGACGACTCGAGCGCCGGAGTTCAGGTCGATCTTGGCCAGGCCGCCGTAGGTGTTGTCGACGGTGTACATGAACTGCCCGGCGATCGCCACCGAGGCGATCCTGGAGCGGAACGTGCCGGCCATCGTCAGCGAGGTGACCGCCCCGGACTGCGGGTCGATGCGGCGCACACCGCAGTAGTCGGTGGCGTAGACGAACCGGCCGTCGGCACCGACCACCCGCAACGGGCTGTAGCCGTTGTCGGTGTTGAACTTCGCATCGCCGCCACTGGCAGCGCTGACGCAGCCCGAGCCCTGGTTGACGTTGCCGGCCAGGAACGACGGCAGACCCGAATCGTTGTCGATCTTCATGATCCGGTTGCCTTCGGCGGTGTACGAGTACCCGCCGAGCACCGCGACGCCGTTGGCGGCCGACAACGGGTCTTTGTTGGCGGTGCTGACCGCGCCGTTGTCCATCACCGGAGTCGATGCCGCCAGGGGGAACCCGAACGGGGAGGACGGCGAGACGGTCTGCACGAACGCGTTGCTGCCCAGGCTGTCCGATATCTGCAGGGACATGCCGTCGGAGGCGATGCCCGTGATGTCCCTGAATCCGTACGTGGCCACGATGTAGCCGGTGCCGTCGAGCTTGCCGGTCTCGTTGATCTTGGTGATGCGGGTCAGGGTCGGGTAGGTCTCGCCGGGTGTCCACAGGTTGGCGTAGAGGTAGTTGTCGACCGATAGCAGCGCGGTCGGGTTGTGCCCGGCGGTAGCGACGGCGCGGGTCTCGAGGATCGCCCCGTTGTCGTGGTCGATCTTGAACAGGGTGTCGTTGGTGATGATCCAGACATAGTCGTCGTCAGCGGCGACCGCACCGGTGTGACCGGTGTGCAGTACGTCGCGGGCGCCGGAGCTGAGGTTGATTCGGGCCAGGCCGCCGTAGGTGTTGTCGACGGTGTACATGAACTGCCCGGCGATCGCCACCGAGGCGATCCTGGAGCGGAACGTGCCGGCCATGGTCAATGACGTCACTGCCCCGGTGTCCGGGTCGATCCGGCGCACACCGCAGTAGTCGGTGGCGTAGACGAACCGGCCGTCGGCGCCGACCACCCGCAACGGGCTGTAGCCGTTGTCGGTGTTGAACTTCGCGTCCTCGCCCTTAGCGGCGCTGACGCAGCCCGGGCCCTGGTTGACGTTGCCGGCCAGGAACGAGACCTCACCGGAGTTGTTGTCGATCTTCATGATTCGGTTGCCGTCGGCGACGTACGTGGTGTCGTCCAGGACCGCGGCTCCGTTGGCCTTGCTCAATGCCCCGGCGTTGGTGAGCGGCTGGACGTCACCGCCCTCAAGGATGGGGTACTGGGCCGAGGCGTCGTATTGGAAGGGGGTGTCCGTCTCCACGGTCCACAGCCGGCCGCCGCTGCTGAAGCTGTCGGCGAGGTAGAGGGCGTCGCCGTCCGAGCCGATGCCGTTGATGTTGGTGAGGTTGCTTTGGGTGATGATGTTGCCGGTGCCGTCGAGCTTGCCGTCACTCTTGGTCTTCGTGATCCGGGTCAGGATCGGGTAGGTCTCGCCGGGCGTCCACAAGGTGGCGTAGAGGTAGTTGCCGACCGACAGCAGCGCGGTGGGGTTGTGTCCCGCGGTGGCCACGGCTCGGGTCTCGATGATTGCCCCGTTGTTGTGATCGATCTTGAACAGGGTGTCGTTGGTGATGATCCAGACGTAGTCGTCGTCCGCGGACACCGCGCCGGTGTGGCCGGTGTGCAGAACATCGCGGACGCGGGTGCTGAGGTTGATCCGGGCCAGGCCGCCGTAGGTGTTGTCGACGGTGTACATGTAGTCACCGGCGATCGCCACCGAGGCGATCTTGGAGCGGAACGTGCCGGCCATGGTCAGTGCGGTGACCGCCCCGGACTGCGGGTCGATCCGGCGGACCCCGCAGTAGTCGGTGGCGTACACGTACTGGTTGTCAGCGCCGACCACCCGCAGCGGGCTGAAGCCGTTGTCGGTGTTGAACTTCGCGTCCGCGCCCTGTGTCGCGTCGGTGCAGCCGGAACCCTGGTTGACGTTGCCGGCCAGGAACGACACCAGACCTGAGTCGTTGTTGATCTTCATAATCCGGTTGCCTTCGGCGGTGTAGCTGGATCCGCCCAGGACAGCGACACCGTTTGCGGCGGACAAGGCGCTGGCGCCGGTCAACGACGCAACAGAGCCGGTGCTCATTACTGGTCCGCGTGACGGGGTCGCCGACGGTGGCGCCGGCGGCGTCGTCGGGGTGTCGTTCTCGTCATTGGTGGCACAGCAGCCGGGCGGCACGTTGTCCAGCGACACGTAGAAGGTGTCGTCATTCAGGATGCGTTCGCGTGCGTAGTAGCCGGCCAGGTCGGATCCGACCTTGGAGTTCGCCTTCGCGTTTACCGGGTAAACCGCCCAGGTTTCGTTGGCGGGCGGGTTCGGCCGGTACATGTTTTCCTTGGTGGCGAAGAACGGGTATTCGTCGCAGGAGCGGGTTTCGGGACGGCCCCACGCGTCCTTGCCTTGCGTGTAGTTGGCGCCGAAGAGCGCCGTGCAGTACGCGGCCTGATCCCGCGGAGCGGTCGCCGGGTACTCCCGGGTTAGGGGCACCCACCGATCGGAGCTTTTGGTCGGCTGCGGGTAGAACCCGCCGGGCACGTACTGACCAGGCTGGGTGCCCTTCTTGATGCTGCTGAGGTTATGCATGGCGTTGTACATGAACGCCACCGCCGGCTGGATCTTCTGCACGTTGTAGTCGAGGTGGAACACACCGACCGTGTTCGGGAAGGAGCAGGCCGCTTTCGTGCTGAGGTACAAGGCGTTGTCGCACCGGCCGGCGATGGCCACAGGCTCCGCACGTGAACCGTTGGTCGGGTTGTTGAACACTGTGGTGAAGTCGAACTGGCCCGTCTGGTCACCGACTGCCGGGCTGGTGGTCGTCATGGTCTGGACGTAGTGCGAGCTCGCCTTCCACTGCAGCAACGTCCTCGTGAGCCCGACAACGGGATTCGTCAAACACGTCGATCCCACGCTCGAACGGCAGGCCACGTAGATGCTCATGGGAGCGGTGAGGTCCACGCCGGCCGGGTTGACCACCGGAATGAAGCTGTCGAGGAAAATGTCCCACTGCACGGTCCGCTTGCTTTTGGAAGCACGCCCGATCTGAGTCACCCCGATTTCCATCAGCGCGACAGAAGTCGGAACCCCGTTCACCGTCTTCGTGAAGACATACGGGATCGTGTACATGCTGCAGACCGCGAAGTGGTTCTTGACGTACCATTCCTTGCCCGCCTGGCGAGCTTTAGGGAATTCGGTCCGGCACTCTTTCGCTGTCAGGTATTTTTTATTGCTCGGCTGCTGCACCACATCGGGCTCGTCGGGCTCCGCCTGAAGCCTGGCCAGAGCCGAGCCGGCGAAGGACCGGCCGAGTGAGTGGCCAACCATCGCTACTGATTCGGTGCTCGGCGCGCTGGCCGCAGTCGGGCTTTGGGACGTCGAGGCGTCAGTCGGCGTCAACGAGCTCGAGGGCTCGGGCGTCGCAGTAGGAGCGCTCGTCTCGGACGGCTCGGGCGTCGAGGCGGGAGCGCTCGACCCGGAAGGACCCGGTGTGGGCTCGGACGGGGTACCCGGCTCGGGTGCCGGCTCAGACGTGGCATTCGGCTCGGGCGCGCTGCCACTCGGGATCTCCTCGCCTGCGTCGTTCAGCGGCGGCGGGACAGACTCCTCGTCCTCCGGATCTTCCGGGAAGTAATGGGCCGCTGATGAGCTTTGCTCCGATCGGTCGGCGGCCTCGGTGACCTCCGCCGCGGTCATCGGTTCGCTGAGCTTACTAACGACCTCATTCCACGAATCTCCGGTCGGCATTACCAAGCTGGGGTATTGCCGGGCGAGTTCCTCCATCGTGAGGCCCGAGATCTCGTTAGCGCCCGATGCCGGCGAAGCAGATGACGAGGGCGAGGCATCCGCATCCAATGCGAATGCAGGCGTACCGAGAGCGACGGTGCAGACCACGGCCATTGTCGCCGCGGCCACCACTCTGAGACTGCGCATGAACGTCCTAAATGTGGGGGTGGGGGCGGCAATCGTAGCGACGTGAAGTAGCAAAATTCCGAGCCGCTAAACACCCCTAAGCGGACTCCGAGGATGAACAGCACGAGTCTTCCGAAAGAAGACAAGAACGCATTAGCCGGTGGCCGGTTCCCATTCGGCGACCGACGTCTAGAATTCCTCGCCACACCCACACGCTTTGCAACAGGAACACAGTGACAACCCACAACCGCAGCCGATCCGCAAACGTTCCGCCATCGTTTATCGGCCGATCGGCGCAATAAGTTCGCCCACCCGCCTGGCTCGTAATATCAGCGCCAGAGCTGAGCGTCAGGAAAGCGCATCAGGCACGGTACGATGCAGGAACCGGACCAGGGTCGCGAACAGAAAGGGAGACGCATGAGGTGGAGGCATATTGCGATGCTGCTAACCGGCGTGCTGTGCGCCACCGTGGCAGGTAGTGGCCCTGCAGCAGCCAACGACGGCGCCGACCCGTCACCGGGTGCTGCGACCGAATCTCCCGGCATGACGATGGACGAGATCGCCAAGAAGTACCCCGGGTTCGTCAAACCGGATGGAAAGTCATGGAACGAGGTAATCGGCGATCTCAGTGAGCCCATGACTGAGGACGAGGTTGCTGCGGTCATCGAACGAACCAAGCAGTCCTCATCGGTTGCCCACTACTACCCGGATGCGCCAGACGATGGACGCATGGAGCCACCGCCCCTGAACGCTGCCGGGGAAGAAGAATGACGGCCGTCCGACGCCGCCGGCTGGCCGCAAAGCGCTCTTGAGCGTTCCTGGCCAGCCACGGGGTGCGCCGGGTCGGGTCGGTGAGCCGGAAGCTGATGTTCGGTACTTCGAGGCCGTCCTTGCCGCGCCCGGCGGTCTCGTACTCCGGGTCGGTCAGGATTCGCCGCAGCACGGCGACGTAGGCGTCGGTGAATGTGTCGAACTCGTCCGGGTGAGCATCAGCGGCTCCTGAGCGGGTCGGGCCGGCCGGTGCCGGCGAGGTGATACAGGGCGGCGAGCAGCACGGCGGCTTGCCGCGAGACCCGGTACGGGTCGAGCAGGTCCAAACAGGCGCGGATCAAGCCGGCGTGCTCGTCACTGCCCGCGATGCTTTCGATCCAGCGGATCCGGTCGACAAGCTCAGCAGCGTCGCGCACGTGCAAACTCTTCGGCGTGAGCCGGTCGGCGCTGACCGTGTCGGCCGGGGTCAACGGCAGACATCCCTGGGTAACTGACTCGTCCCACAGGTGGTGGTGTTACGTCCGGGTAGCGGCCATCGCCACTCGAACACGATGGCGTCGAGGTCCGGCAGTCCCTCATCGAACCGGTATGCGCTGGCCAGGTCGGTGTCGGTCTCGATCAAGTCGCGGTTGGCCTGCGCCAACACGACCTCGTGACCGGCACCTTGTAGAGCATCGACGAGCGTGCGGCGGAAGCTACGAGCTCCATCCGGCGTGTCGAGCACACCGGTGGTGAGAAAGCCCCAAAAGCTGTACCCAATGCGCAGCGGCGGCGTAAGTCGCTGTGCACTTTGCCGACGTGTTGCTGAAGGCGGGCAACTATCCGGCATTGCTGGGCCGTGCGGTCGCCCGGAACCTCGACGCGGTCCAGCGAATTCTGGCCAGCCGTTCCTGACCTCCGGCGATAAGCCTGGCGTTATGCCAGGTTGCTCAGACTCTCGTTGATCCCCACGTCACAGTCGCGCAAGACTGCCGCTGACCCGCCGGGCCGGCCCCAGAAGGAAGCCGATTCCACTGGCGGGCCACACCATCCGGAATGGAGTTGCGAATGTGTGTCGCCGACGATCGGATCCCGCTGGGACACGACGCCGATGTGATCATTGTCGGCGCCGGGCCGACCGGCCTGATGCTGGCGAGCGAGCTGCGCCTGGCCGGCGTACGGCCACTGGTGCTGGAGCGGCAGGCTCGGCTGCGGGACATCCCGAAGGCGAACGGCCTGAGCGGGCAAATCCTGCAACTGTTGCGCTTCCGGGGTCTGCTGGAGCGGTTCGAGGCCGCCAGCACCGATCCCCGCCCGGCGCCCCGGTACCCGTTCGGCGGAGTCCACCTGGACTTCACCGGCCTGCCCGATCCGCCGCTACACGCGTTGCAGTTGCCGCAGCCGCGCTTGGAGCGGCTGCTCGACGAACGTGCCCGCGAACTCGGGGCGGAAATACGCCGTGGGCACCACGTGATCGCCGTTGCCCAGGACGACGCTGCCGTCACGGTGGAGGTTCGCGGACCGGACGGACCGTTGCAGGTGCGGGCGCGCTATCTGGTGGGCTGCGACGGTGCGTACAGCCGGGTTCGCGGCCTGTCCGGCATCCCGTTCTCGGGAACCACGTATCCCGATGTCAACCGGCTCGGCCAGGTCGCGGTTCACGATTCCGTGACGCGGCTGGACAACGGAGATCTCGACGTCCCCGGGCTGGGCAGGCTCAGCGCGGGGTACACCCGGACCGAACACGGGGTGTTCGGGTTCGGGTGGCTTTCCGCTGATGTCTTGCTGCTGTCCACCGTGGAGGACCAGCCCGGTGTCTCCGACGACGAGCCTATGAGCCTGGACGAGTTGCTGGACAGCATCCGCCGGGTCCTCGGGGCAGATCTACCGCTGGGAAAACCGCTTCGGCTGTCGCGCTTCGTCTTCCAGGCCCGGCAGGCCGAACGCTATCGCGCCGGGCGGATTCTGCTGGCCGGCGATGCGGCTCACCTGTTCCCGGCAACTGGCGTGGCGCTCAACGCCGGTCTGCTGGACACGGTCAACCTCGCCTGGAAGCTGGCCGCCGACCTGCACGGCTGGATGCCGGGCGGCTTGTTGGACACCTATCACGCCGAACGCCACTACGCCGGTGTGCGTACGCTCCTGCACACCCGGGCTCAGGTCGCGCTCCGCGGTGGGCACGACTCGGCGGCCGAGGCGCTGCGGCAGGTCTTTCAGGAACTGCTCGCCGATGAGCCGGCGTTGCGTCGCATGGGAGCTTTGGTAGCCGGAGCCGACATCCGATACCCGCTGCCTGGCGCGGAGCGACACGATCTCGTCGGCGCCTTCGCTCCTGACCTCAGCCTGCACACCGACGAGGGGACGACCAGCGTCGCCAACCTCATGACGGCCGCCCGGCCCGTCCTGCTCGACCTGGCCGACCGTCACGACATCCGCTCGGCCGCCCGGGATTGGGAGGACCGAGTAGAGATCCACACGGCGAAGACCCACGCCCGGCCCGCCGACGCCTTACTGATCCGCCCGGATGCCCATGTCGCCTGGGCCGCGGCGATCGACGAATCCACCGACACCGCAGTGTCCTCGATGCGCGAAGCGCTCGCGGGGTGGTTCGGCCGGCCGTCAGCACACACGCCCGACTACGACGATCGCACCTGAAATGACCGCGGCGATGGAACGCACACAAGACACACTGATTCGCACTGGGTCGTGGACCACCGCAATGGCAGCGGCCCGGAGCCGAGCTCCGCCCAAACGTCAGGGCCCGGCTCGTACAAGCCGGGATCTTCCCTCTCCTGACGGGCGACGTAGCCGTTCCGGGTCAGCAGCTGTGACCGTGCCACGACAGCCCGGTGACAGAACCACCGCCGAACGTGATGCAACAACACCCACCAAAACCTGCGGACCCTTCACCCTGGAGGAAGCAATGACTGTCCATTTGGACACGCAGACCCCCGGCACCGCGAAAAGAGCCACGCGACCGTACCGCCTCGTCGAGCTGCTGCTCGCTGACCGTCACTCCATTCCGCTGTCCATCGCGCTGCACCTCGTACCCGGCGCCCTGATCATCGCTGCCTACCTGCTCCTCGCCGAACCATTCGTCAAAGCGATCAACTACCCGATCTTCCTGGCCTGGGCGATCGCCCTGGTTATCGTGCTCGCGCCCCTCCTGTTCGGCCTGTTGTGGCTGGGCCGCCGGCGCAACGGCCGACTCTCACTGCGCGGAGTGGTCACCTACCTGGACAAGCCGATCCCACGCGGGAAGATCACCGCCATCATCGCCGCCCTCATCGTATGGATGACGGTGGCGTCCCTCGCGCTCACCCCGCTGGACAACCTCGTCTTCGACACCCTCTTCACCTGGATCCCCTTCGAAGGCGCAGGCGGCAGCGCCACCACCTACCTCGACGGATACTCACACTCGCTGGTGGTCATCACCATGCTGATCTGCCTGCCGCTGACCGGATTCACGCTCCCCCTCATCGAAGAGTTCTACTTCCGCGGCTTCCTGCTCCCTCGGATCTCCCACCTTCGCTGGGGCGCGCCCGTGCTCAACACGGTTCTGTTCTCGGTGTACCACTTCTGGGCCCCGTGGACCGTCCTGTCGAAGATCATCTTCATGTTCCCGGCGGTATGGATGGTCTGGCGCAAGCACGACATTCGGATCTCGATCGGCATGCACCCCGGTACGGCCCTGCTCATGGCCACGATCGGCACGGTCGCCATCATCCTGGGCATCGTGTAACAACTCGCGCTGGCGACGAGGGGCGTCGTCCATAGTCGGCGA
The DNA here is from genome assembly GCF_042666575.1 of Actinoplanes sp. GCM10030250. Classification (NCBI taxonomy): domain Bacteria; kingdom Bacillati; phylum Actinomycetota; class Actinomycetes; order Micromonosporales; family Micromonosporaceae; genus Actinoplanes; species Actinoplanes sp. GCM10030250. Next base: position 264,097 of record NZ_JBHTDO010000006.1, read on the forward strand.
CGTCCCTATCCGCAGGACGGGGTCACATGGTCCAGGTGCGGACGACCGGTAAGATGAGGCGAAGCCTGGCGCGGTCCACGGTCACAGCGGCGCCGGCTCGACGATCACCAACCGCCATGGTCAGATCCGGCTCGCTCGCCGGTGAGATTTCCCGGCCTTTGGTCCGCACCGGCGATTGATCTGAGTCGCTTCGGGTGTTTCGTGGCCGAGCCAGAGGGCGATGAGATGCCGGGCGTGTGCTCGGCGAGTGTCTGGTGCTCGCCGAGAACCCTGGGTGCGAAGGATTACGGTGGGGATGCGTCCTCGGCGGCCCGGACGAAGGCGCGGACTGGTGCGGCTACGGCGTCCTGGCCCACAATCTCACCAAGGTCACCGCCCTCGCCGACGAGGGATGAACCAAGACGTGGGAACCACCCGCACCCCACCACGCCCACGGCCAGCAGCGGCATCCCCACCGAAAACTCTCTTCCAGGTCGAAGTAGCTAGGACCACCTATCTGTGCGTAGGGCGCGTGCCGGGTTTGCGGCGTTCCAGCAGCCAGTCCGTGACCAGCAGCAGAAGTAGAGGGCTGAGCCAGACCCCGATGCTTGTGGCGCTGAACATCATGAGTTCTTCGCTGCCGCGGAAAGTGGTGTCCACCTGGGGTGTGAGCGCGATCGTGGCCGCGACGTTGATCACCCGGCTCAGAACGATCGACATGGCGAGCGCGAAACTGCGGGACATCCACCTGCGGTGATCACCGAAGCGGCGCCGGCGGGCCATCTGCAGGCCGATGATCGTGACCGTGAGCCACAGCGCCGAGCCCACGAGGTTGGCCACCCGCACGGAGGGGCCCGCCGCGGTGTGCCAGCCGATGTACAGCCCTGTGAGCGCGGCGGGCAGCGCTCCGGCGAAGACGTAAATCCGGCCGGTGATCCGGTGCCCGCGCCGATGGCGCGTGCGGAATGCGGGCCAGATCTGGAAGCAGGCGGTGACCATCGCGACCGTGCCGAACAGGACGTGTGCCACGAGCAACGGGAAGTACAGGTCGTTGCCCGGCGGCGGCGCCAGGCGGGAATTGGCCGGATCGAAGGTGAGGTAGGGCGGCACCGAGAAGGCCAGGAAGGCCGCGGCCACCAGCATCAGCGGCACGATCCAGGGGCGGCGCCACCAGGGTTCCGCCAACCGGGGCGAAGCAGCGACCGGCTCGGTCGTCGGTTTCGTCATCGAGGTCATGGTGATCCGTTCGTCAGGAGCGGAAACTATGTACACGATACATACGAACGTATGCCGTACATAGTTTTAGGATGGTCACGACGACAAAAATGAGGTGGCGGATGACGACACGCGACAGCGATGGCCCGGATTTGGAGCGCAGCCTCACGCTGCTGTGGTCTGGGCGGTCCCGGGGCCGGCGTGGACCGCGAGCCCAGCTCACTGCGGAGCGGATCGCGGACGCTGCGATCCGGATCGCGGATGCCGACGGCCTGGAGTCGCTGTCGATGCAGCGGATCGCCGCCGATCTCGGCTACTCGACGATGTCGATCTACAACCACATCCCGGGCAAGGACCTGCTCCTGGAGGTGATGGCAGACGTCGCGGCCGGGAAGCCACCCGAACTCGGCAGCGCGGAGGACTTCCGCCACGCGGTCCGGCGCTGGGTCGGCGCGCTGTGGGTCGGCTTCCAGACCCGCCCGTGGCTCCTTCGCATCCCGCTGAACCACACACCGATCGGCCCCAACCAGCTCGCCTGGCTCGATCGCCTGCTGCAACCCCTGCTGAAGGCTGGACTGGCGGCAGGCGAAGCGCGGGCCGCGGCACTGCACCTGACCGCGGTCGTGCGTGGTACCGCACAGATCAGCATCGACGTCAGGAGCGCACACAAGACCGACGACGGGCGCTCGCTCACCGAAGCCGAACTGGCAAAGGCTCTGTCCGAGCTCATCGACCCGCACGACTATCCGGCATTGGCCGCCGTCCACGCCGCCGAAACCGGCGACAACCAACCCGGAAGCGAGCAGCAACCTGAAGAGGCAACACTGCCTGCCGAACTCAGCTTCGGAGTAGATCGCTTCCTGGACGGCGTCGAGACCTGGGCAGCAGCGAAATTCGCGGTGCCGGCGGCAGCTGAGCAGAACCCATGAGCTCCGCAGTCTCATCGGCCGAAACCGTGTTCCTAGTCCGAGCAGCTCTCACCGTCGCCGACCTGTCCGAGCCCGATCCGGCCCCTGCGCCGATCGTCGATGCGATCAGAAGCAACGCGGGCGCCGGCGACGGATACGCCGCCGTCGAGCTGCTCGGCCATTCCGTGTACCAGCGACTGAAGCCGGCAATCGTCGACGAGTCGCACGCCCGGGTCGCTGCCGTCAGCCTTGGAACTGCGCCCACGGGCGACCTGGCCGATGACCTCGCGAGCTCAGCCGAGGACAGCCTCCTTACGATCACCAGACACGTTGCGGGTAAGCCCGGGCAAGAGGTTTGGCAACGCATCCCTTTCCGAAGGCCGACTTGTCTGCGCGACGCCCCTGACTACCTGCGCGGCGGACAAGACGAGCAGCGTCGTGGCCACCCTCGAACGCGCTATCCGGCCGAGAGCCGGAACGAATACAGGATGCGGCGCGAGGCGTTCACGAGCCGCGTGCCGTACTTCGGGTCCTTCGCACTCCTGGCACGGCCACCTCGCGTTACCGTCGTTACGGTGCACGTCGCTTGAATGCCCGCCGTAGCGGCTTCTTGGCGAAGAACTATCGCGGCGGGTTCAGGCAGCCTTGGTGCTGCGGGCGACGAGGTCGGCGGCGGCGTCGGCGTGCTCGCATTGCAGTTCGAGGGTGAGCGAGGTTTAGAGGTCCGAGGTCACGCCTTGGCGGGAGTGGCCGAGGACTGCCTGGACCTCTTCATGTCGGCGCCGTCGCGCAGGAATGTGGCGGCGCAGTGGCGCAGGATACCCGCCTGCCGGAGCGACATCCGATGCCAGAGACAGGCGACCACCCGCTTCGCGCGACGGATCCGGTGTTGCCAATCGCGCCTCGGACGTCTGAAGAGGAATTGCCAGCACTTCGAAGACACGGCGGACTTCAAAGCGGGACTTGAGGCATTTTTGAGTTTGCGTGGGATGGCGGTCATTGTGCCGCGGTGCCGACCGCGATGCTCGCCGTGGGCAACGATGCGTCAACCCGCCAGCCTGACCGACCCAGCGGACCGTAGGTCAGTTGTCCGCCGTTCTCCTCGATCTCACGAGACAGACTTTGCAGTCCCATCCCGGTGGCGGTGCCCTCACCGCGACCTCGTGCGGCGCTGCTCGACTGACTGGTGATCCGCAGCATCAACGTGCCGTCGCCCCGTGCTGTCGTGATCGTCAGCAAAGATCCAGGCCCACCGTGGCGCAGGGCATTCGCCGCGGCCTCGCCGATCAGCCGGTCGGCGACCGCCCGGATGGGTACGGAGGAAATGTCGCCGAGGTCGGGCAGCTTCCCCGACATGCGTAGCCCAGCGGCGCACAGTGCCGCCAACCGGTCGCTCAACAGCGTTGCCGAGTCTCGCTCGTCGCCGTCGGCCAGCGCGGTCCTGACCTCGGCCAGCGCTTCCCGGCCGGCGCGCAGCACCACGTCCAGCCGGCGTCTGGCCTCCGGGTCGAGCGAGGCGGTGGCGCGCAGCGCTTCGGTCTGCAGGAGCATCACGGTGACTGTGTGCGCCAGCGTGTCGTGCACCCTGCGGGCAAGGCGCTCGCGGTCCGCGGCGGCCGTCGTCTCGCGCTCGGCGATCCGGCGCTCGAGGCGCTGCCTTTCCGCCTCCGCCCGCTGCCTTTCCGCCTCCTCGCGCTGACCCAGGTGCTCGCCGCGCTCCACCCCGGCGAGCCAGGCCACGATGACGATGACGGCGGCCATCAGCAGGCCCTCCACAGGACCGTGCCGGACACCGCTCGCAACGGCCACGAGCAACCCCACCGCCGGGCATAGCAGCCAGCGAATCAGGACGGAGCGATGTGTGGCGGCGGTGTACAGCGCGATCGTCGCCGGCAGGAAACCGATCGCGCGGGACATGCCGAGGGCGGTGTGCGCTGCGGTAGCGCCGCCGATGAGGATGAGCACGCCGGCCGGGAATTGGCGCCGCCAGACGAGCGGCACCAACTGAGCCATGGCGAGGGGGACGGAGACGATCGTGCCGGCGACCACGAAAAGCACGGCCGTAGCAGCGCCGAGCGCGAGGTCCACCAACGGCTGCCAGTGGGAGAGCAGCCACCGGGGCGGCGCGGTCCGGAGCGTGAGTGGCATGACCCTGCATACCATGATCGGGTGATCCGGCTTGTCATCGTCGACGACCAGGCGCTGATCCGCGAAGGGCTGAGCCTGATCCTTGGTGCGCAACCGGACCTTGAGGTGGTCGCGGAGGTGCCGGATGGCGCGGCACTTCTGGAGCTGCTGGCGGCGAACCCCGACGCCGTCGACGTGATTCTGCTGGACCTCTACCTGCCCGGGGCCGATGGAGTGCGGGTCCTGAGCCAGTTGCGCTCGCGTCTGTCCGAGGCGCCGATCAGGGTGCTGATGCTGACGACGGTCGGCCGACCGGTCGATATCCAACGGGCGCTGGCTGCCGGCGCGGACGGCTTCATGCTCAAGGACGCCAGCGGCGGCGAGCTCGCCGCGGCGGTCCGCGGTGTGCATGCCGGGGTGACGACGCTGAGCACGTCCGCTGCGGATCTGCTCTGGCCCTCCGGGGGTGACCCGGCGCCGGTGGCGGAGAGCGCGCGGCTGGACACGCTGACCCCGCGGGAACGGGAAGTGCTCGCGCTGCTCGGGCGCGGGATGACGAACCAGGACATCGCCCGCGAGCTGGCGCTCGCCGAGCGTACCGTCAAGGCACACGTGAGCAACCTGCTCGGGAAGCTGGCTCTGACCAGCCGGACCCAGGCCGCCCTGCTCGCGCGTGACCTGTCCTAAAGACCTAGAGCGGATGCATCCTTCGCACGTTCCGGGTCGCCACCGGCGGCTGAGAGGCTGCCCGCATGTATCCCGCGAAATCCGCACACCGGTGGCGCAAGATTCTGGCGATTCCGGCCACCCTGTTACTGACGTCCGCAGGCATGTACGTCGGTAACAGCTCGGCGCTATGGGGCAGCGAGGTCGGGCGGCCGCTACTGCTGTCGCATCGGGGGATCGCCCAGACATTTCCGCTGGAAGGCGTGGAGAACGACACCTGCACAGCGACGCGCATCCATCCGCCTGACCACAACTACCTCGAGAACACGCTGCCGTCCATGCGCGCGGCCTTCCAAGCCGGTGCCGACCTGCTCGAGTTCGACGTGCAGGTCACCAAGGACGATCAGCTGGCCGTGTTCCACGACTCCACGCTCGAGTGCCGAACGAACGCCACCGGCCGGGTCCGCGAGCACACCTTGGCCCAGTTGCGCCTGCTCGATGTCGGGTACGGCTACTCGGCTGACGGCGGCGCCACGTTTCCGCTGCGCGGGATGGGGATCGGCCTGCTGCCCAGTGCCGAGGAGGTGGTCGCCGAATTCCCGGACCGGGAGTTGCTCATCGACCTCAAGAACGACGACGCGGCCGAGGGGGAACGCCTGGCTGCCTACCTGGCGACCTTGCCCGCCGAGCGGCTGGCCACCATCAGTGTGTACGGCGGCGACACAGCGATGGGCGTCATCGCGGACCGGCTGCCCCAGGTGCGGGTCACCTCGGAAAAGATCATGAAGGACTGCCTGATGCGCTACCTCGGGGCTAGCTGGACCGGATATGTACCCGAGGCCTGCCAGCACACGGAGCTGCATCTGCCACAGCGCTACGGCCGACTGCTGTGGGGCTGGCCCCATCTCTTCGTGGACCGCATGCGGCAGGCTGACACCCGGGTCATCCTCGTGGCCGGAGACGGGCCGTGGTCGGAGGGCTTCGACCAGCCCGAGGGCTTGGACGCGGTCCCCTCTGACTGGTCGGGCTGGCTGTGGACGAACCGGGTCGACGTTATAGCGCCGCTGCTGCGATGAACGCCCTCTCTGATGACGTGCCCTGCTCACTGACCGACAGGTGAGGGCAGCGGCCGCTGTCATGGGCGTCGGGTGACGGAACCCGCAAGTCCCTAGACAGGGGGACTGACCGAAGAATCGGTGCGTCCTTAGGCTCGCGCCTGGAACACCTCCGGGCGGATACCGCAGGGCCTCCCTGCCCTGCGTCGGATCCGAGTTGTCGGCGTCCGGTGGGGCATCACAGATTTGTTGATCAACGATGGACGTGGCGACATCATGATCGCCACTCTGTCGCCGTCGCTCGGAGCCCCCGTGAACAAGTTCGCTCGAGGTGTTGAGTTTCGCCTTTTGGGTTCAGTGGGGATCTGGCAAGGAGAGCGTCAGCTGGGACCGGCGACACCGCAGCAACGGACCGTACTTGCGATGTTGTTGCTGGACGCCGGGCGGATGGTGTCGTTGGACCGGTTGAGCACCGCCTTGTGGGGGTCGGAGGTGCCCGCGCTTGCGCGTAACGGCGTGCAGGGCTGCGTGTCCAAGATTCGGCGCGTGCTCGAGCTGGTCGGACCGCCTAGCGCTGAGTTGGAGTTGACCACACTGGGCATGGGCTACTGCCTGAAGGTCCCATGGTCCAGCGTGGACCTCCTCCGATTTCGTGAGGCGGTCCGAGCGGCGGGAGTGAGCGATCCGGCCGAGGCACACGCCCTGCTGCGCTCAGGGTTGTCCCAGTGGCGCGGCCCGGCATTGTCCGAGGTGGCCGGGTCGTGGCTCGCTGACAATGTGGTGCCCGAGCTTGAGGAAGAACGGCTGTCGGCGCTCGAGCAACGAATCGCGTTGGACCTCGTCCGCCGCCGGGATCAAGATGTCGTCAAGGAGTTGTCCGCGTTGATCGTGGAGTTCCCATGGCGAGAGCACCTGGTGTGTCTGCAAGGGATCACACTGCACCGGTGCGGCCGGAGGGTGGAGGCGTTGGCGCTGCTTCGCCGGTGGCGGCGGCGGTTCGTTGACGAACTTGGCATCGAACCTGGACGCGCCTTTCAGGACCTTCATCAGGCGCTGCTGGATGACCGGGAATCCACCCTGCCGTTGCCCGTGCCCGGCGGCGCCCTGGAGGTGACGCTGTCACCGCCACGGGTGACGCCGGACGGCCCGACGATTCGTCAGCTTCCAGCTGTCACCACTCATCTCGTCGGCCGGCGGAAGGAGCTGCGCGCCCTCGACACCGACGAGGGTGGGGGAATCTCGGTGATCAGTGGGACCGCGGGCGTGGGGAAGACCACCCTGGCGTTGCACTGGGCGCAGCAGGCGAGCGACCGTTTCCCGGACGGCCAACTGCACCTCGACCTTCGCGGCTTCGGCCCGAAAAGCACACCGGCGCGCCCAGCCGAAGCGTTGCGGACGATGCTGCGCATCCTTCAGGTGCCGGCGGAGCGCACTCCCGGTGATCTGGATGGGCAGATATCCCTATATCGCGGCCGGCGCTCAACGCATCGACTGCCGCAGACGACCAGGCCCAGTCCTTGTCTAACTCGACGTCCAGGTCAACGTCACCCGGCTCCAGCGCACCACGGGCGAAAGACCCGAAGACATACACCTCCCGGATGAAGCTCAGTGGACGCTCCCCCTGCCCCTCCACCAACCGGCAGAGCACCTCCTCGACCAGAGCAACCGCTCGTGAGCGTTCCATGACACGGCCTCCCCGCCGTCCGCCGCCATCCCTAGATCGAACCAGCAAAGGTGAGGGCGGGCAGTCTGAACCGGTTGCTCGCCCTCACCACCGACAGCGTGCCCGTTCCGTAGACACCTTGACTACATAAAAGGGCACGTAGCCGCCTGCTGGCCGTCCGCGACTTCATCCTCGGTCAGCGAACCGCCGCACCGAAAGCTGTCTTTGGTTGTCTGAGGTTGTCCCCCTCGGTTGGGTGAAGGCGGAAAGCCGGCGATCGCTGCCGCGGGCCCGTGCTCGGGTCAGATGCGTTCGCCGATGCCCATCTGCGACTGCAGTTCTTGCGCCCGCTCCGCGGCCGCGCTCGCCCCGTACCGGCGCGGCATGTCCTCGGACGCCCAGCCGAGCAGGAGCATCAGGTCGCCGGTGTTGCCGCCCTTCTTGTGCCACTCGTGGGCGAAGTTGTGCCGCCATCGGTTCGCGTGCGTGCCCTGCACGCCGGCCGTGGCACCGCGTCGCTTCAGCATGATCTTGATGCCGTTCGGCGCGAGGGGTTTCGCACCGCGTTCGGCCAGCCACAACTGCGGCACCTCGGCGGCGCCTTTCCGCTTCGCGCGGGCCCGCAGATAGCGGGCGATGACCCGAGAGGTCTTCGGCCCGAATCGGACCCGGCGGTCCTTGGAGCCTTTCCGTGCAACAGGACCGACTCGGTGTTCATGTCTAGATCGGTCAGCTTGAGGTTGCCGATCTCGCACAGGCGGGCGCCGGTGTTGTAGTACAGCCGGATGATCGCCTCGTCGCGCAATGCCAGGAACGTTTTGCCTTTGGTGGAGTCGAGCAGCTTCTTCGTGTCGTCGTCACCCATGATCGGCACGAGTTTCTGCTCGACGATCGGCTGCTTCACCCGGGCCATCGGCGACTTGTCGATCTCCTCTTCCTCGAGGAGGTACTTGAAGAACTGCTGGAGACCTTTGTGCTTGTTCAGCGCGGTCGACGCGGAGCGGGTTTCGATCATCCACGCCTGGAATGATTCGCAGTGCGCCTTCGTGACAATCGTCGGGTCCTGGGCGGCGTCGTCGGCGTCAGGATCCGGTGATTCGTCGCCCTGATTCTGACGGCTTGAGACGGGTTCTGGCCCACTTTCCGTGATTGGAGTGGGCCGAGGGCTGAGTTCACCATCCACTGTGTAGCTTCTCCGTGCTG